>NZ_JBFTRT010000005.1:0-24745 GCF_056399685.1 Pedobacter sp. 01N416 | reverse complement strand
CCATGTAAGACATAAGTCCACTTAAGCTATAGTTCCCGTTACCGATTGTTAACTCTCCATTGGCCTGTCCAAGATTGTAAAACTGAAAAGCATCAGACGGAATATCACGTGCTGACATGGATGAGGAATTGAACTTATTCTGTTCAGCAGAATATAAGGCCACTACATTGATGTTGTGCTTTTCTGAGAAGGTTCTGTCATAAGTCAATAAATTCTCAAGTGTCCAGTGGTAGGTTTGCGAATTGCTAACCCCAGCGGTAGAAACCGTAGTGGCAGTGGCACTTCCAATTCCAACGCCTGTATAGTTACCATTGTTGCTCTGGATAAAATCAAGACCGAGATTGGTGCGGTATTTTAGTCCTTTTACCCATGGAATGTTAACCTCACCATAAAATGAATTATAGGTAGCAAAGCCACGCGTTTCATTAAGCCATTTATCACTGAGATTCTTGGTGAGTTCGCGGGTGTAGATCCACGATTCATCCTGAGGCATCCTGATTGTTCTTTTCAGGCTGCCATCTGCATTGTAAGGATTTGCGATAGGCGAATTGCTAAGGATGCCATAAACGCCGAGCTGGTTGCCTTCACTTAAGTTGTAATTGTTATTGGTGGTAAATCCAATCCTTAAGAAACTGGCAATTTGCTGATCCATGGATGCTTTCATTGAATACCGGGTGTACTGTTGGGTTGGGATCAGGCTTTGATTCTGATAATAGCCGCCCCCAAAACTGTAGCTGCCAGTAGTAGATCCACCAGATACACCAACATCATGACTGGTTACAACTGCCGATTTATTATAGAATAAATCTTGCCAATCGGTGTTTACGTCGTTAGATTCATCTGCGCCATTGGTTGTAAATAATCCAGCTGCCTTGCGCAGGGCCACAAATTCTGGCCCATCCATCATTGGATATTTGGCAAAAAGGGTTTGTAAACCAGTATATGAATTATAGGATACTTTGGCGGGGGCTCCTTGTTGACCACGGTTAGTGGTGATCAATATCACTCCATTCGCTCCCCTTGAGCCATAAATCGCAGTAGCGGAAGCATCTTTCAAAATATCTAAACTTTTAATGTCGTTGGGATTGATATCGCCAATAGAGCCTGGAAATGGAATCCCATCAAGCACCACCAACGGATCATTGCTGGCTGAAAGTGAACGCTGACCACGGATCAGAATCTGCATGGTTGCACCAGGTTTGGTAGAAGTTTGTGAAATGTTTACTCCTGCTATTCGACCTTGGATAGCCTGTGCCACGTTGGGTGCGGGTATTTCACGAACTTTATCGCCCGATATGTTTGCCACAGAACCAGTTACCGATTCTTTGCGCTGGGTTCCATAACCCACCACTACAACTTGTTCAAGTTCAGCCGCGCTCGGGAGTAATGTCACATTGATTTCGGTTTGATTTCTCACCGGAACCTCGCGACTTGTAAATCCGATGTAAGAAAACACCAGTACCGAATTGCTTGTTGGAACCGCAATACTGAAGTTTCCTGTGCCCAGGGTTGTTGTACTGGCTGAGGTTCCTTTGACCAGTATACTTACGCCTGGAAGGGGTTTTCCCTGATCATCCACAACACGCCCTTTTACTTGGGTTTGTGCATGTGCGGCAACCACAAAAAGTGCAAAAAAAGCAATCAGTGATAGTTTGGCTAGACATTTGGAAAGTCCTGCACCAGGCTTTACAAAAAACTGTAAAAATTCATTCCTCATAAAAATTTGGTTTATAATGGTTAAAATTCATGCTTCACGCAGTAATGAGCGGACTGGTTATCCAAAAAACTAGATAATGTGTATCTCTTAACAGGAGCAGACAAGCATGATAGAAGTAAAGTTATTCGATGAGAAGAAAAGCGGAAGTGTCAATTGTTCATAAATATGGAATAAATGTTCAAAGGAAAGGATCGACTAAAAACGATTATTAAACGAGGTAATTCCTTCGACCACAAAACACAAAGCCGTTTTATGCAATCGATTGTAAACTAAACAGATGCAACAAAAAGCCACTTCAATAATCTTTAACGACAACAAATATTGAGGGAGGCCGTTTCGATTATTTATTTTTTTCGAAGCAATAAAAAATTGCAGTAATGATCTTTTCAAAAACCCGAAATTTTGAATGTTGTTGGTGCTATAAACTTGAATTCTATTAATAATGTGCTTTTAGGGCTATTCTTTAGATATTTTAGTATTAGTGTCGTCACCCTGACCTGTAGCGCAGCGGAAAGCTACGCAGTAACTTCATTTCAGGGTCTTAATAGCAGGAAAGATGCTGACCACGTAGTAGCTATTAGACCTTTAAAATAATGAAAACTGCTAATAAAATAAATTCAGCATGACGATCGCGTGAGGTAAAGCAGCTGTAAACACTCACTATGATTTAAATATTAATCGAACTCACTTACTCAAAAACAGCTACGAAACCATCATTCTTTTTGAGGTCGATTTTCAATTCTCCAGAAGCTGATATTTTTATTTCTTTGGCAACAAACCCGTTGTGGCTGTCACTATCGTTTCCTGAAGAAATAAGTTTACCTGCTTTGTTTTTAAGAAAAGTGAGATTTAACGCAAGGGATTTGTCGAGTGGTTCTCCATTCAATCCTGTAACGTACCATTTGGAACCCGATTTTCTGGCTACAACATATAATTTGCCCGGGTATCCATCAATAAATTTTACATCATCCCATTGTGCCGGCAACCCTTTTAAGAAATCTTTAACCTCGACAGGTACATGGCTCATCCCATCCGGTGTTTCGGCATAGTGCTGTATGCCTGATAAAAAGGCCACTGATGTAGCCAGTTCGAATGCAGCGGTTGTTTGTCGTTCAATATTGGGGATCTTGTATAAACACATCGGCGTGAAATCCATCGGATCAAATGCATTTCTGATCATGGCACTGGCAACCATGTGTTGAGGTGCTTTGTTGGCCGCATCTTGCCCGAATGTGATCATTTCGTATCCCAGTACAGCTTCTGCGGTCATTAAATTTGGATAAGTCCGTTGCAATCCCCTGGGCAGTGTAGCCCCATGAAAATTGACCAACAAATGGTGGGCGGCGGCATCGGTTAAAATATCATGGTAGTAAGCAATCATAGATTGTCCGTCGCCACCAAAAAAATCGATTTTGATACCTTTAACGCCCATTTCTTCAAGCCTGCTAAACTCCTTCACCCGTTTCTCATGCGTTAACAGTTTATCTCTCGGTGTAAATTTTACGGTATTCCAATCCCCTGCTGAATTATACCAGAGCAACATGCCCACATTTTTTTTTCTTGCGTAGTCAACCAAAACCGCAACCGAATCATATCCAATAGTCTGATCCCAATTTGCATCGATCAAACAATACTGCCAGTTCATATCGGCAGCGTAATCAATATATTTTTTCTGAACAGGGTATATCGTCGCTTTATCCTTTTCCAGCACCCAGCTCCATGCGGCTTTTCCGGGCTTTACGAAGGATAAATCTTTTAATCTGGATGCAGGAGCAAGATCTGTACCGAGGGTTGATTCCATAATTGTAGCCAGATCGCCTATTGCAATGATCCGCCAGGGCGTAATCCATGGAAGCGTAGATTCGGGATAAAGGGCTCCTCCTTTTATTTTTTCAGCTTCCTGGGGAAAATTGATCCGATATTCTCCGCCAGGTGATAAACACTGCAAAGAGGTTCCACAATAATTTCTTTCCAGTCCTGCTTCCGTAAGCATCACCCAGGTATCGCCTGTTTTAAATAAAGCCGGATATACCCACCCGTTAGCACTGGAAGATGGCGTACCTACCGGGATAGCCATATTGTAGTATACCTCGTAGGAAGGATTGGTATGTTCAAATCCCGTTTGTGCCTCGGCTTTGGCCTGTAACCAGGCCAACGTACCTTCGGCAAAGTGAAAACTTGTCTGTTCTGACTTTATTTTTCTTAACGATTGATCTTTTTCCGGAAATTCGTAACGAAAGGCGGCCCCATCATTAGAAACACGAAAAATAATATTCATTCTTTTACCTGTTGGCGTTTTGGTCGATATCACCAATTCATTTGCGGTATAGGTAATCGATTTCTTTTTTGCATTGCGCATTACATAGGTCTCTTTCAATTTTCGCTCCGCACTCCCAACAACTTTTAATGACCTCGTAAAGTCTTCATCTTCTCGGATAATGCCCAGTTTAGAATTTTGTAAGATTGTTTTTTTACTCCTGGCAATGCTGTAGGTTCCCTGAGCGGGATTGCAGGTGAGAACAATTTTCCCATCAGGACTGGAAACATGATAGCTTACTGCTTCCTGTGCATAAATGCAGGTATTTACAAGGGTGAAAATGATAAATAAACGGATAAATTTCATGAGATCTAATTATTTGAGTAGCAGCGTATACAACCTGCCTGGTTTGGTTGATATATCGTAAACAAAAGTCTTTTTCAAAGGAGTAGCGGTTAAACGGGCTTCGGACGCTACAATAGGTTCCTGGGTTTCGGCAATGGAATAGAACATATTTGGATTAGTGCCCACTGCATTTTTCAACTCAATAAGGTCGCTTTTCATTTCATTGGGAACCCTTAACCGTAAATTTCCGCCAAGCGTTGATTTAATTACGGCTTTGATTACCTGCCCATTAGACCATTCGAGACTGAGTACCTCAAAGCCTCCCCTGGCCCTTAACCCTTTAATGGAACCTTTTTCTTTCCATACATCTGGCAAAGCGGGCAGTAAATGCAATGCCTCATCAGCACTTTGCATCAGCATCTCGGTAATACCAGAGGTACAGCCAAAATTACCATCTATCTGAAAAGGTGGATGGGCATCAAAAAGATTATTGTAAGTGCCACCACCGCCCGGATTAACGCCTAGTGGTGTGAGTTGGTTTTGAATCAGTTGGTAAGCATGATTTCCATCCTGCATCCTTGCCCACCAGTTTATTTTCCAGCCCATACTCCATCCTGTAGATACATCGCCTCTTTGAAGCAAGGTATTTTTTGCAGCAGCATAAAGTAAGGGCGTACGGTAGGCAGAAATTTGGTTGGAAGGGAATAAACCATAAAGGTGAGAAATATGTCGGTGTTTATCGTTTGGACTGTCTATATCATCCAGCCATTCTTGTAATTGGCCGTGTTTACCAATGTGCATAGGCGATAACTTATTGCGCATCTGCAATAAACTATCAGCAAAAACATTGTCAACTCCCAGTATTTTGGCAGCACGGATAGCGGTAGAAAACACATCGAAAACAATTTGGTTATCCATGGTGGTACCCGCATCAATAGAGGAGCCTCCATGTGCCGCAGGGGCATTTTCAGGAGAAGTACCTGGATTAACCACCAAATACTTCAGAGTTGGGTGCAGCACCAGAAAATCTTTGTAAAAAGTTGCTGCATCTTTTAAAACAGGATAGATGCTTTTAAGGTATTTGCGGTCTCCTCCATAAAGGTAATGTTCCCAAAGATGCTGACTGGCCCAGCCACCGCCACCGTTCCAGATTCCCCAGAATGCACCATCCACTGGGCCGGTGCTTCTCCAGATATCGCTATTGTGATGCGCCATCCAGCCCCTTGCGCCGTACATGTTTTTAGCAGTGGCCTTGCCCGTTTCGGCCATTTCACCTACCATTTTAAGAAAGGGCTGGTGCAGCTCGGGCAAATTGGTCGGCTCTGCGGGCCAATAATTCATTTGGGCGTTAATATTAATGGTGTATTTGCTGTCCCAGGGAGGGTAAAGCTTATCATTCCAGATGCCTTGTAAATTGGCAGGCTGACCTCCAGGCTGAGAAGAACTGATTAACAGATAGCGGCCAAACTGGTAATATAGATTAACAAACTGAAGATCTGTTGTATTCCTGAAATTCATTAACCTTTTATCTGTTGGTAAGTCCGTACCRTCGCTCCCCCCTAAATCAAGCTGAACACGATTGAAGTATTTGTGATAGTTGATGAGATGGTTAGCCAGAATTTTATCATAAGATTTCGCCGAGGCCCGGTTCAGGTACTCCAATGCCCGGTTAGCGGCATTGCCGCTGATGTCATTATAATGGTTAAAATTGGTAGCTATGGAAATGAAAATGGTTACCGCATTGGCATGCTCAACAACAATACTCGAATCGGTAGCTTTTAATGTACCCCCTTCATTGCTGAATCTGCTGATTACGTTGTATTTTACAAGCCCTTTGACACCTTCATGATCGCTGGTTAACCCTTCCATTACCAGATCTTTAACAGCAGAGGTACTGATTGAAACCTTTTTATGGGGCGTGGTGTAATTTGCGGTAAAAGAAATGCTGGCGGCTTTAGTGGCGGTAAGTTTCATTACCACTACGCGATTACCGTGTGCGGCAAAAGCCGTTCGGGTATAGGTTACATCGCCAATATTATAGCTTGTTTTACTTAGGGCATTTTCGATATCGAGTTCTCTGTAGTAGTTCTGATACTTTTCATGACCAGGGAAAACGAGTTGAAGATTGCCTGCTGGCTGAAAGATTTGTCCGGATGATTTTTTCCCAAACATGATTTTATTGGCCAGGTTTTCAGCTTCCTTATGCTTCCCTTGAAAAATGAGTGCGCGGATTTCAGGTAAATGGCTCAAAGTTTCCGGAACATCATTTTGATAGGGACTACCACTCCACAGGCTATGCTCATTAAGCTTTATCACTTCTTTTGCCACGTTGCCATAAATCATTGCCCCTAAAAAGCCATTACCAACAGGAAGTGCATTTTCCCAAACAGCACCTGCAGGTTCTTCGTACCAAAGCTTTAATTTTGATTTTTCAGGCACCTGTGCAAATGCCAAAGTGCCTGTAAAAAGCAATAAAATTATCTTACTGAATCTCAGTACCATGTTATGGATATTCATTGACAAAGGGGGCTAATTGTTAAATTTCATAATCGTTATTTTTAAACTGCTGGCATTACAACAATGTTAGTAAATTAAGCGCTTTTAACCACAGATGCGCACAGATAAACACAGATTTTTATATCTGTGAGCATCTTCTATCTCCCGAAAATCGGGACAAGTCGTGGTTAAATTATTTTCACTTATGCCGATGGCTTAACTTAATGACATTAGGCATTACCATGCCTGATATCCGTTCATTTGGAGTGGTTTTTCCTGATCCACAGCCCCACTCAGCCTTCAGAACCATAGTCTTCATCCCTTAGTTATTTCTTTACCAACCTCACATAAAATACCCTTGCCGTTGATTTTCCATCTGAAGGTGAAAATTTAACCGAAATCCGTTTTTTGCCTTTTAGCATTTCTTCAGGGATTGGGTATTCCTGGTTATAGAAGCCTGTTTTTTGTGGCCCCTGCCCCGCATCTACACCAACCAGTTTTTGATCATCGAGATAAATATCAAATTTATCACGGCCGCCACTCGTATGGTAACGAACATTTAGGGCCAGCTGATCTGCACCCTCGGTATTCATTTCGTAGCTAAAGAAACCATTTCCCGTTGCATTGCGCCAAAATTGATCCAGATAAGATCCGGTGTGGGAATTATTGTTTTTCATCTGGTGATCTACCTCTGGCTGCTGTTCTCCTGGTGCAACAAAATCCACTGTGCGGCTTTCCAATGCAAGTTTTTCATTTTCTACACGGGTAGCAGAATCGAGGTAAGCGGCATACTGGCCAGGTGTGAGTGCCATCCAGTACATCATGTAACGTGAATCGTGAATGCGGTAAAAAGGCTCCAGGGTAATTTTTTCAGGATTTTCTATCCGCTCATTCACAAAAGAGAACTTCATCGACTGACCTTTTATTGGCTCGATTTTCTTGCCGATATCGTCAACATGCTCATCAATAAGAATAGGTGCCTTATTAATGGGCAGTTTTTTGCCACTGGCGATATGCCCCCAACGACTATTGTCTGCTACCAGTCCTTTAAGTGCTGCTGTTTCAGTTTTAGCACCCAATAAAATCGGTCCGTGCATAATTGCCACATACTCAGGCAAATTAGGCATCCGTTCAACGGTGGTTTTCATGGGCAGGCTCAGCTCTACCACATCTCCTTTTTTCCAGTTACGGCCAATTCCCAGATAAGCATTCGGAAGCAATTTATAGTCGGCTTTTTTACCATTGATTTTCACTTCCATCATTTCCTTACCGGTCCATGATGGCTTTCTGATCATCAACATTAACCGGGCGTTTCCATCTGCGACAACCAGTCTGGTTTTTTCCTCATCCGGAAAAGTAGTTTCCTGCCTTATTGTAATGTTTTTCTCTTTCCAGTTGAGTTCAGAGGCAATAAACAGGTTAAGGTATAAAGTATCTTTTTGATGGGTGTAAATAAATTCGTTGTACTTGCTGTGGTTCTCCATACCACTGCCCACGCAACACCACATACCTTCATTCGGTGCCGAATATACGCGGTAGTGCCTTGGCCGGGCGGGCGTAAAATAAACATAGCCACCATGTTCGGGATGTTGGGACGAAAGAATATGGTTATACAGGGCTTTTTCGTAAAAGTCAACATATTTTGCATCGGGTTTTTCCCTGAAAAGTCCTTCGGTCAGTTTCRGCATATTGTAGGTGTTGCAGGTTTCTGGCCCTTCCACATCATCTACAAAATCAGCACTGGCAACAGCACTTGGAAAAAATTCCCTGCGGCTGTTTCCACCAAAGGCCAAAGATCTTTTGCCTGTTACTGTTTCCCAAAAAAACTGACTGGCCTGATCATAATTCCCTTGATGGCTCAATTCTCCGATCCGTTGGAAGCCAACTGCTTTTGGAACCTGGGTGTTGGCGTGTTTATTATCAAGGTTGTCCTGCCCGTTGGCCATAGGCGTAAGCAATTGCTGATGAGAAAACCGCATCGCTGCGTTCAGGTATTTTTTATTGCCGGTAATCTGATAGGCATCAGCCAATACTTCATTCATCCCACCTTGTTCTGTATCTAACATTTGCTGCATCTGTTGCTCATTAAGCTTCGAGGTAATGGCTATCGTCCAATCGCAGAATTTTAAAAATACCTCCTTCGCATCTTTACTTTCCCCATAAATCCAGGCATCGCGCAAACCCGCAAAAGTCTTGTGAACATTATACCAGGGTACCCAGGCAGCTTGATAAGCTTTGAAGTTTCCTTCTTTAAGTTTCATCCAGATCTCCTTACTATTGGGAACACCTCCTGCATATCCTATTCCCCATTCTGAATGTGAAGTGGTATTTTTATTCTGGCAGGCTTTCAATATTGCTACGATTTTTTCCATCCTGCTTTTGCATTCTGGATTACCTGTTGAGGCATAATTAAGTGCAAGTGCACTAAGGTAATGTCCGGCGATATGCCCATCTAGCCCTTCCCAGTTATCATAGCCTTTTTTATCTGTAGGAAGCGCTGCCTGTTTAAGGTAAGGATAAAGCAACCGATCTACATCATAAGCCAATAGTGTTTTTATGTTAAGGTCTCTGGCGTGATCAAATGGTCCACTAAGCAGTTTTACCTGTTTTAAAGGAAACGAATTGGCATAAAATCCCGTTTGCGCCCCAACATTTCCACAGAAGCCAATGTTAAATAGGACAGAAACGCCCAGGCAAAGGAAATGCTTTTGCAAAAGATCGTATTTTGGGAATGTCAACATATAATTTTACTAAGAAGGTTTATTTAAACAAGGTCGAGGAGAATTGATAAAGGTTATTCCGCCAAACAGGCCAGGTGTGCCCTCCCGGATATTCGTGATAACTAAAATTGATATTCAGCGCTTTAAATTTATCCATCATCATCTGGCAGTTATTATAGGCAATATCCTCTTTCCCGCCCATGGCAATCCACAATTGCTTTAGGTTGGCATTGATTTTTTCACGGTTGTTTTTCATCCCTACATACTGAAGGTCGGCAATTGTATTTTGACGCGGCACAACCCATCCTGAACTGAATACACCCAGGTATGCGAATTTATCGGTATTGTTAATCCCGGTATAAAGCGTGTGCATCCCACCCATCGATAAACCTGCCAATGCCCTGTTTTGCGCATCGGTTTTGGTGCGGTAAGTGCTTTCAACCAATGGAATAATCACTTCTTTCAATTCTGATTCGAAGATTTTTAAGCTAGCCTCGCCAAAGGCAGCTCCACCTACATTTGCACTGGGCATTACAATAATCATTGGTTTGGCTTTTTGAGCGGCAATAAGATTGTCGAGAATCAGATCTGTTTTACCCTGGTTGGCCCAGCCGGTTTCATCTTCTCCCCCTCCATGGAGGATATAAAGTACCGGGTATTTCTCGTTTACCTGTGCATCATAAAAAGGTGGTGTGTAAACATACAGCTGCCTCCATGACCTGGTTATTTTTGAGTAATATTTTTTAATCCGGAGCTCGCCATGCGGAACATCCTTCAACGCATAATAGTCGCCTTTTGAAAAAGGAATTTCAATTCCGCTGGCCATGCGCCCCATTCCGAAATAAGACTTACTTGCCGGATCTGCTACAGGAAGGCCATCAATGATGAGCGAATAATAATGAAATCCTTCACCCAAAGAATCGGTTGTAACGGTCCATCTGCCATTTTCATTTTTGACCATATCATACTTTCGGCCCAGATCTACCTGAACACTGTGCGCATTGGGCGTCGAAAGATTGAAAACAACTTTATGGTCATCGGTAATCTGCGGATAGCCGCCAGACCCAATATTGGTTGAGGCCGGCGCACCTGCTACCGGATATTTTGAAAAAGTAGTGGTATCAACCGGTTTAAATAGCAATTGCGAAAACATATATAACCCATTCTTCCAAACTTTAAAATCATGAAAACCAGGCTCGATAAAATAGATATGTGGCACCTTGTTTTTAGTCAGATAATCGTGCGTACGCTTACTGTTGATAATGAGGTTATCACTAGCTCCGCAAGAGATGAATAACAACTTGAGCATGGCTGCGGCCTTTTTTGGATCAGGTACAAGCACTTCTGGCATTTTGGTATTCGGCGCTGAAGAAAAGCCAGCTATCCAGGCAAATTTATCCAGATTTCCCAATCCAAAATTCAAAGCCTGTCCTCCCCCCATTGATAAACCTGCAATCGCCCGATGTTCGCGGTCTTTATACACGCTGAACTTCCGTTCCACAAAAGGAATAAGATCATTAATTAAATCTTTCTCAAAAGTAGCAAAGGCCTGCACTTTATCCTTGTCCATAATGTTCCCAATGGCACGGTCATCTTTCATGGCTCTGCCGTTCGGCATAATTACCACCATAGGTGCCAACTTACCGGCGGCATAAAGATTATCCAGAATCACCTGGGGATTACCTCCATTAAGCCATTCTTTTTCATCACCTCCGATACCATGCAAAAGATATAAAACCGGATATTTTAATTGTTTAGTGTAACCTGGCGGCGTGTATACCAATGCTTTACGGTTATTGCCGACAGTTTTTGACGAATAGGTCAAAGTATCGATTTTTCCGTGCGGAATTGCAGGCTGAATGACGTCAAAGCCCTCTGGGCCACTGGACACGATCTGCTGAGCAAAACCATCAAGCGTATAAGCACTTAAACTGACAAAAAGCAATGTTATTTTTACGAAGAGGGATTTATTTGTTTTTTTCATATCTGGTTAGGTTAAGGGTATGTTATTAGCTATTTATCTGCCTTTTACCGGGCTAACACCGGTAGTGGTTTCTACAATTTTCTGTATAGTGCCATCCTCATTATAATGCATATCATCTACACAGATAGACCTTCTATAACTACCACCTGTGGGCAAAGAGCCATTGTGGTAAAAAAAGTAAGATTTGCCCTTAAAATCGATAACACCAGGATGAGTAGTAAAACTGTTGGGAACATTTCCCTGGATAATACCTTTGTATACCCAAGGCCCCTGTGGCCCCTTAGCCATACAGTATTCAATCATTTCGGGTTTGGTTCCCGCGCCGGCATAGATCAGATAATAATTGCCTTTTCTTTTATAAACCCATGGACCTTCAATATAGTTTTTGATGTCAAGCACCTGGATTTCTCCATCCATCTCGATCATATTTTTTTTCAGTTTGACACTTTTACAACTTCCATTGCCCCAATACAGATAAGCCTGCCCATCATCATCGATAAAAACAGTGGGATCAATGTCATCCCAACCATGCTTTTTATCGGTAGTCATCTCATTGGTTACCAAAGCCTTGCCAATTGCATCTTTAAATGGCCCAACAGGGCTATCAGAAACTGCCACACCGATCGCCATCCCTCCTTTACTCTCCTTGTTTTTTTGGTGGCCTGTTGATACATACCAATAAAACTTTCCATCTCTGTAAATACACTGAGCGGCGTACGCATCTCCCGCGGCCCATGAAAATGCCTTTGGCGAAAGCAGCATGCCATGATCTTCCCAGTCGACCATATTTTTTGACGAGAACACATGCCAATCGGGCATTTTATAATTGGTATCTTTCACCGTTGCGGTATCATGCCCAACATACAGATAAACTTTATTTTTATATACCAGTGGTGCCGGATCAGCAGTAAACATTTGTTTGATAATTGGATTTTGCGCCTGCGATTTAAAATGCACCGCAAAAACCAGTGTTGATAACAATAGGAAGAGGGCTTTAAATTTCATTATTATTTTTATTTGGTCAGTAATCAGTTTGTTTGATGACGATATTTTCACCTTGATAGGTTAGGTACTGCTTGGCTTTTATTTATCATTCCTGATGCTTTGCCATCAATGAAGACAATTTTAAAAACCTTGTCATGGTTTTCAAATTCCAGCTAAAATAGCCTGATTATCTGATGAGCGTTAAGTCAATTGTGAAAATTATAGCAATGAATGTTCAATATCCCCCTATGTTCGTCCTAATCATCGGATGAAATAAAATTTAAAGGGTCCAAACAGCTAGATCGAAACATTTGTCACAGATTTTTATCGAAACGTACACATCCCGAAGTGAAACTATTTGGAACTTGCAAAAGTTAAGAAAACCAAATATATGAGACGATTCTTATTTTTAACAATATTTACCACGTTAGCCCTTCTACACGTTATCTGTCCAATTCAGGCACAGGAATATCCATTTAACGATTACAAATTACCTTTTGATAAAAGGGTTGATGATTTGGTGTCCAGATTAACACTTGAGGAAAAAGTTTTTCAGATGCTTAATTCAGCACCTGCAATTCCAAGATTAAAAATTCCGGCTTACGATTGGTGGAATGAAACACTGCACGGAGTGGCCAGAACGCCGTTTAAGGTTACCGTATACCCGCAGGCCATTGCTATGGCGGCCATGTTCGATCCTGCAGCGCTGGCTACAATGGCAGACTATTCTGCTTTGGAAGGGCGGGCAATTTACAACAAAGCGGTTGCGCTTGGCCGTACGAATGAACGCTATCTGGGACTCACCTATTGGACACCCAATATCAATATCTTTAGAGACCCGAGATGGGGACGCGGTCAGGAAACCTATGGAGAGGATCCTTATTTAACTGCTACACTGGGCGATGCATTTGTAAGGGGTTTGCAAGGCGATGACCCAAAGTACCTGAAAGCGGCGGCTTGTGCGAAACATTATGCTGTACACAGCGGACCCGAGCCTTTACGCCACGTATTCAATGCAGATGTTAGTGCCTTTGATCTTTGGGATACTTATTTGCCAGCATTTGAAAAACTGGTTACGAAATCGGAAGTTGCCGGAGTGATGTGTGCTTATAACGCATTTCAGGGGCAACCATGTTGTGGCAGCGATCTTTTAATGACCGACATTTTAAGAAAAAAATGGGGTTTTAAGGGTTATGTTACTTCAGATTGTTGGGCCATTGATGATTTCTTTAAAAATCACAAAACCCATAAAGACGCAGCAAGTGCATCGGCTGATGCGGTTTTTCATGGAACTGATCTAGACTGTGGAACTAATGCTTATAAAGCTTTACTTACTGCGGTTAAAAACGGTATTATTACAGAAAAAGATATTGATGTATCGGTAAAAAGACTGTTCATGATCCGGTTCAGGCTTGGCATGTTCGATCCGCCTTCGATGGTGAAATACGCCAATACACCAATAACAGTTTTAGAAAACAGTGCCCACAAAGCACATGCACTTAAAATGGCAAGGGCATCGATGGTTTTGTTAAAAAACGAATCAAACACACTTCCGTTAAAAAAGAATCTAAAGAAACTTGTGGTGCTTGGTCCGAATGCCAATAATGATATTTCGGTGCTTGGAAATTACAATGGTACCCCCTCAACCATTACAACGGTTCTTCAGGGCATAAAAGATAAACTGGGAAATCAAACAGAGGTGATATATGAGCAGGCAATTTCGTTTGCAAGCGATACGATTCTACATTATCGAAATTTAGAGAACCAATTAACCGCAGATGGTCACAAGGGTTTCAAGGCCGAATATTACAAGGGTATAGAACTGCAGGGAGCACCTTTTTTAACACGGTTCGAAGAATCAATAAACCACAACTGGCAAGAGGGCGAGCAAATTGGCGAAGGTTTGGCGGCCAACCATTTTTCGGCCAGGTTTAGCACGGTGTTTAAAGCTTTAAAGTCAGAGGAAATTACCTTTGAAGTAGATGGGGATGATGGCTACCGTTTAAAGGTAAACGGGCAAAAAGTTTTAGATGCCTGGTCTAAAAACAGGTGGGGCGCTAAAACGTATAAAATTCCTGTTTCGAAGGATTCTACATACAAAATTGAAATGGAATACTGGCAAGGTGAGGGTGGAGCAAAGGTCCGCTTTGCGGGAGGTACCTTTGGGCGCACAGATTTTACTGAGTTGGTTGCACGCCATCGCGATGCAGATGCATTTATATTCGTGGGCGGCATTTCTCCACAGCTCGAAGGCGAAGAAATGAAAGTAAATGTACCTGGATTTAATGGAGGCGACAGAACCTCGATCATGCTTCCCCAGGCACAAACCTCACTGATGAAAGCTTTAAAATCGAGTGGCAAGCCAGTTGTTTTTGTGATGATGACAGGAAGCGCCATCGCCATTCCATGGGAAGCCGAAAATATACCCGCCATTGTTAATGCCTGGTATGGCGGCCAATCGGCAGGAACTGCAGTAGCTGATTTGTTGTTCGGTGATTACAGCCCTTCAGGAAGACTTCCGGTAACCTTTTATAAGAGTGACAAGGATCTAAAAGATTTTAATGATTATAATATGGAGAATCGGACCTATAGGTATTTCAAAGGCATACCTCTTTTTGGGTTTGGATATGGATTAAGCTATTCTACATTTAATTATCACAACTTTATCTTACCTTCAAACCTTAAATCAGGCAAAGGAACAAGTTTGTCTGTAAAGATCACCAATACCGGTAAAATGCAGAGCGATGAGGTTGCCCAGTTGTATGTGATGCACAACAATTTAAAAATCAAATCAGCTAAAAAAGCCCTTAAGGGATATCAAAGGGTTAGCCTGGCGCCTGGTGAAAGCAAACTTGTTCATTTTAAATTATCACCTGATGAACTTAGTTATATTGATGATAAAGGAACAAAAAGACCACTAAAAGGCGAGGTCACATTATCAATTGGTGGAAGCCAGCCCGATGAGAAGCTGAAAACAAGCGGTAATATTGTAACCAGAAAACTAATAATCAACTAGATGAAAAAGATTAGCCTGCTATTGATTATCATTACAGCTACTGCCCATTTTCTGAAGGCTGAAGATGGACACCAACTTTGGCTCCGCAATACCGCTACCAAGCAGGTGAAGGTGGTATCACCAAGAAAGTCGCCGGTATTAACCATTGCTGCACAAGAAATTAAAAACGGGTGGCTGGGAAAAGATGGCGCAGAACTAAAATTTGATTTTGTTAAAGATGGCTCGGTTACCAATGATGGATTTCGTTTGGAAGGCGATAAAATTGCCGCTAAAACGGATCTGGGTATCCTTTATGGAAGCTACGAGCTCCTTAGAAGGCAGTATTTAGGAAAGTCTGATCAAAATTATGCGTCCAATCCCTCCTATTCAAGAAGAATCCTTAACCATTGGGATAATCTGGATGGTTCTGTAGAACGCGGGTATGCTGGTGCTTCGATATTTTGGAGGCAGGGCGATTCTTCGCTTCAACTTAGCCAGGCAGACATCGCTTTGTACAAAGAATACGCAAGAGCCAATGCCTCAATAGGCATAAATGGCACAGTACTCAATAACGTAAATGCTTCAGCAAAAATCCTCACCACAGCCTATCTCCAAAAGGTTCAGTCTATTGCCACAGTATTGCGCCCGTATGGCTTAAAAGTCTATTTATCGGTCAACTTTTCCTCACCCGTTACAGTTGGGAAACTTAAAACCGCCGACCCTCTTGATCCTGCTGTTAGGCAATGGTGGGCAGCTAAGGCCAAAGAAATTTATTCACTTATTCCTGATTTTGGAGGATTCCTTGTAAAAGCCAATAGTGAAGGGCAACCTGGCCCTCAAAATTTCGGAAGGACACATGTTGATGGTGCCAATATGATGGCTGATGCACTCTCCCCTTTTGGAGGGATTGTAATGTGGCGTGCCTTTGTATATCAACCAAGTAATGAAGATCGTACGAAACAAGCCTATAATGAGTTTTTAAAATTTGATGGTAAATTCAAGAAAAATGTAATTATCCAGATCAAAAACGGACCACTTGATTTTCAGCCCCGAGAGCCATTCAGTCCCTTATTCGGAGCCATGATTAAAACCCCTGTAATGCCAGAGTTTCAGATCACTCAGGAATATCTGGGCTGGTCGAATCACCTCGTTTTTTTGTCTACCCTTTGGGAAGAGTGTTTACAAAGCGATACCTACCGAAACGGTAAGGGCAGCACTGTAGCGGCCTGTACAGATGGGACATTGGATAAACGCACCTTCAGTGCAATTGCAGGGGTATCCAATATTGGCCTGGAGCGGAATTGGACCGGGCATATTTTTGCACAGGCCAACTGGTACGCTTTTGGCCGGCTTGCCTGGGACAATAAACTTAAGAGTGAAGATATTGCGGATGAATGGGTTAGGCAAACTTTTTTAAGTCCAACGGAAAAGAAAATGGAGCGAACCTTTGTAAAACCGATAAAAGAGATGATGATGCAGAGCAGAGCAGCGGCTGTGGATTATATGATGCCTTTAGGATTGCACCACATTTTTGCCGAAGGCCACCATTACGGGCCTGCCCCATGGTTCTCGAATAAAGCCATCAGGGCCGACTGGACCTCTGTATACTACCACAATGCAGACCTTTTAGGACTGGGCTTTAACAGAAGCAGCACTGGTAGCAATGCCGTTGAGCAGTACCATGAACCACTCCGATCTACATTTAACAGCTTAGAAAGTTGTCCGGAAGAATATTTGTTGTGGTTTCACCATGTGCCATGGGATTATAAACTTAAAAACGGAAACGACCTTTGGACAGCGCTTTGTTATCGTTACGATTCGGGTTTGCAACATGTTCGTGCTTTCCAACGCATTTGGGACAGTACCAAGGGCTTGGTTGATGATGAGCGGTTCAAATCCGWACAGTCCAAGCTCAAGATCCAAAGCCGTGATGCACAGGTTTGGAAGGACGCTTGTTTGTTATATTTTCAGCAGTTTAGCAAACGAGAAATTCCCTATGATTTGGAACGCCCAATATATGAATTGGATACTTTTAAAAAAGCTGACCAAAAGTAAGAACTATGAATAGTCTGTTTTCATCAAAACAAAACCAAAAAATCCGGTGGTGCCGCATCTAGCGCAAGTCTTAGCGCCCCGGCAAAAGCAAAGGCCTGACTTGTGCTTCCGTTAAATTAATACATTAATCCTTTAAGGCACAAGTCAGCCAGCCCACATTGTCCAAACCACTAAGACTTGCGCTAGAAAAGGTAGAGAACCTCGATCCTGGTATCAGCCAATTTATTGTGATAAGCAGTACTAAATCACCATGAATCCAGGTTTGTTTCTGGCCTGGARGAATCAAATTGCGGGTACAGCTCCGATTTGAGTCAATAAAGCAAGCAGATCAGGTTGCCCTACTTCTTCTATGATCTGGTTGTCAGACAAAMGGTAAAAATTTATTGCTGCAACTGCAATAGGTTTTTCAGTTGCGGGTACGCCAAAGAAAGTTCCTTTATGCGTTCCTTTCATGGTAAATCTAACCGCTACCCTATCATTCTCAGTGATCATCTCTTCAATATTCCACTGAATATCCGGAAAGCCGCTGCGCATCATTCCGATAATCGTTAAATAACCTTTAGGACCTTGTAGCGGCTCAGCCTGAAAAGGCACATGGAACTTCGCTGCCGGACTTATTAATTGTTGTGCTAAATTTTCGTCAGCAGTATTGATGAACTGTAAAAATTGATCAAAAAATTCTTTTGTTACTCCCATTTTCTATTTTTTAGCTTGTAATATGCACTTGTTTTTATAATGTAAAGATGGGCCGTAATTACCTTTCTAGCCAATAAACAAGCTTAAGAAATAGTCTTAATGTAGTTTAAGGATAGATGTTATTTCAATGATATATTTTTTCTGATCTTGCTGAGAAATTCAGGCGTGATGCCCAGATAGGAAGCTATCTGCGTATTGGGTAATCTTGAAGCTAGCGCTGCATATTGTGCCAGGAAATCCAGATAGCGTTGCTCTGCATTTGAACTGAAATTTTGTAACAAGCGGTTTTGAAGTTCAATGAACTTTTCTTCCACGATTACCCGAAAATTTCTGTCAAACTTTGGTGAATTCACATAAAGATAAAGCAAGTCCTGATGTTCAATCTGCAGAATAGTGGAAGGTTCAATTGCTTCTATAAAAAGTTTGCTAGGTCTTCCCGAATAGAAACTTCCAAGGTCAGCAACCCAATCATTCTCTGCTGCAAACCCCAGATTATGTTCCGTCCCTTTTTCATCGATGCCATACATTTTAAAGCAGCCTTTCTCAACAAACGTATAATGTTTGCAAACAAAGCCTTCCTGTAAGATCATTTGTCTCCGTTTTATTTTTCTGTGTGTCGTTCTTTCGGCAAGCAAGTTTATTTCCCCGGAATTTAAAGGAAGGTACTTTTTAAAATATTCGATTAATGGCTGTATCGTCAACTTTTTTAATATTAGTTAAGATTAATGTTTAAAATGAATCATCGTTTTACAAATATGATAAAAGTGAATTATAGAACGATCCCAAATTCTGAAGATTTGTGCATATTTTCTCTACTTTCAGCTATTGACCAATCATTTTATAATCAATATTTTTACGTCCTAACGCTCCATACCAACCTATGTTAATACGCATATCGCTATTGCTGTTTTTCGCTTCATTTATTTTAAAAGTTCAGGCACAGGATCCTGCAAATGATGACGTGAAAGTGGCCACACCAATTCAAAATACTACGGTATACTGCTCTAACGATGCAGCTTTTACCAGCACTAACGCTACTCCTAGTGGTTATAGAAAGGGAAGTTTTTGGAATAGCGAAGGGAAAGATATCTGGTTCAGCTTTACTGCAATCGGTACCGATATTACTGCCACCGTAACCGGACAATCGGCAGGAAACACCAACACATTGCTTAATCCGCTCATTGCCTTTTATACTTATAAGGACAATTTACTTACTGAACAGATCGGTTCGATGACCACAGATCAGAACATTACTACTGCCTATAAGGGCGGGCTTATTATTGGCAATACCTATTACCTGCGCATCAGCGCAGAAAATGATGCCACAGGAAGTTTTAAACTCTGTGTGAACAGCTATAACCCACCAAACAAACCCGGACAGGATTTCTCATCAGCATCTCTTTTATGTAATAAAGATAGTTTTACGGAGCTTAAGGTGAGCGGGGCCGGAATTAATAACCGCGAGGCTGCGGGAACCTGTTTAAGCATCGAATCGAACAGTGCGTGGTACACCTGGACAGCAGCCAATACAGGTACTTTAGGCTTTACGATTACGCCGACTGCAGTTACCGATGATATTGATTGGGTATTATATGATCTTGGACCAGCCACAGCGCCTGCCGTGCCTTCGTCTGCCAATTCCATCCGCTGTGCGGCTGGCAGCGGTGTTGATTGTAGCCCAAGGTATTACATTACAGGTGCCAACAGCAGCTCGGTTGACCTTAGCGAACAAGGAGGCTGCTCACCAAATCAGGATGGCTTTGTAAAAGCGATTGATATGATCGAAGGGCATCAATATGCTTTACTGATCGATAATTTCTCGAACAAAAACAATGGGTTTAGTCTTTCTTTTGATGGCAGCGGAGAATTTGTAGGTCCTAAATCAACTATTGTGATGAAGACTGAAGATGCCTGCATGCGTACCCAAAAATTCATATTCACGGCTGATGCAAGTAATTACAATAGTTTAAACTGGAATTTTGGTGCAGATGCCAGCCTGGCAACAGCAAACACAACCGGACCTTTAGAAATCACCTATGCCACTGCCGGTACAAAGACAGTAACCCTCGAAGCATTTTCGGTAAGAGGGTGCCGCACGGTTAGTAGTTACGCTTTTTATGTGGCTTTAAAACCTGATAAACCTATTATTTCTGCCAACAGAACCAGTTTCTGCTTAGGCAGCACCATGGAACTCAATATCCCCGAAACACCAAACGCCTCCTATCTTTGGTCTGGCCCGGCCAACTTTAGTGCCACTACCGCAGCTGTTAGTGTCCCAATTAACAGTTTTTCGCAATCTGGTGATTATTCGGTAACAGTAAAAGTTGGCGATTGCTATAGCGACGTCGCTACAATTAATATCCCTGAGATTGTTAAAAATCCGGTGGCAAGTTTCCAAACCGACCCACCTATCCCTGGTAAATTTGCAGCTCCTACGCCCATTACTTTCATAAACCGATCGCGCGATGCCGACCGCTTTGAATGGGATTTTGGTGACGGCGAAACTTCTACAGATCATCAGCCTACGCACATTTATCAAAAAAAAGGCACTTATAAAATCGAACTTCGTGCATTTACCACAAATGGCTGCGTTGATATATTCGCCATTGATAATTTAGTGCTGCTGGATGGAACCGCCCTGCAGATCCCCAATTCTTTTTCGCCCAACGGGGATGGCATCAACGACCTGTTGAATGTTAATGTGACCAATTTAAAAAGATTTAATTTTAAGATATTTAACCGCTACGGTGACGAAGTTTTCTTTACCACCAATATCTTCGACTCATGGGATGGTAACTGGCGCAATAAACCTGTACCGGTAGGCGCTTATTATTATGTATTAAATGGAATAGATGTTTTTAATAAAGACGTGCGTTTTACCGGGTCGATTACCCTGATCAGGTAACTTACCATAGCCGCTGTGGACACACCACTTTGTACACATTATTAAGCAGCAGGCCAAGCACAACTTCATGGCTGCCCCTACTTACCTGGTTTAGGGTAGAAGTTGTTACATCATAGCTATAGGTGAGGTTAAAAAGATGGTTGATGTTRAACCCTGCCATCATGTTCAGGGCATCCTGTTTTCTATACCCAGCACCGACCCAGATGCGGTCTTTAAATCCCATTTTAACATTAACATCTACCGATAGGGGAACATGGGGTACGTATTTAAATAATACCGAAGGGGTAACATTTAAATCTTCGGCTAAGTAAAACTTATATCCGCTATTCAGAAATACGTGTGCAACCTGTTTTCCGGTATTGTATTGTTCATCACCTGAAAAACTTAGCTTTTGCGGCAAAATCTGCTGAACGGAAAGCCCCGAAAAGAAATTAGCGCCGTAAAGCCACATGCCTACAGAGAGATCGGGCAATAACTGCGCATTAGCTGCATTGTTTAAAGCTGGATCGCGGGGATTTTCGAGCAGAAGGGCATTAATATCTATTGCTACACGGCTTAATCCACCGGCAACACCTAATGAGAGGTTAAGCTTGTTGCCCAATTGCATGTGATAGGCATAACTCACATCAAAGGTGGTGGTTGATAATTGACCAGCTTTATCAGATACGGCCAAAAAACCCAGGCCATGGTGCGCTGGCGAGGCGGTATAGTTTTGGGTATAACTTCTCGAGCGTGGGTCGTTCCCATCGCCTTCAAACGAAAGCGCGTTGGCCCATAAATATTCATCACCTAAGGCCCAATGTGCAGATACAAAAGCAGTTTTTGGTGCATCCTGCAAACCTGCCCACTGTTGCCGGTAACCAAGCTTAACATCGGTATAATTTTCGATACCACTTAACGCAGGGTTTAACAGGTAACTGTTAAGCAGGTATTGGCTATATTGTGGCCGCTGCTGTGCGTAAAGCCTTACATTTGCACACAATATTAATAACAAGAGCCACTTTTTCATTACCGGTTTTTATTTACTATTTGGTTCTACCCAAGTTACTATTTGTCTAGCTTTTTCTCTAATAGGCGAAGGCGTAACTCCTGCTTTTTTACATCATTGAGCAATTCGCCATATTGTTTATCCTTTTCAATCAGGTGCAGGGTAAGCTCCTCTATCTTTTTCAAAAGCAGTTTATTCATCTCACCAAGGGCTATCCCATTTTTGGCAGCATCTGCTGCCGACGGAATTTCGGGCAGGTGTTTGTTTAATTTAATATATTGCTCGGTTTCTTTGAGTGATGAAATTTTATACCCTTCTTCGAAAACATAATCTGGCTGACCATTTCCATCTACTCTGATCTCGTTGGCTTTAATTTTACCATTAACGGTGAGCCTTTCGGTTGGCGTACTTGTTCCGATCCCAACATCTCCATTGCCTAAAACTCTTAACAGCTGCCTCTCCTGGCTGGCATTGTTATAACTATAAAAAGCAAATCCACCTTCACTGCCAGCGCCTTCATTCGCTATAAAATCTGTTTCTCCTGCACCAGCTCTTCTGTTCCAACCGATAAGCATTTTGCCAGTGCCTGCTAAGTTTTGATATGCGGCGGGATTTCCGGATACATCAAGGTTCGCATTATGGCCGCCAAATTTTGCAGTGCCTAAAACTTCCAACGTTGCGCTAGGCGCTATTGTTCCTATTCCGAGATTACCGGCTGCATTCCATACTCCATTCGGAAAACCAATATTGGCATGCCCCCAGCCACCGTCGTAGCCCAACTCAATAGTTCCCTGTCCGCTTCTTATAAAATCAACCCGTTGGCCAGCATCATGAAAACCTATTGTGGTAAAATCAAGACCTGATATTAACATATTAGTTCCATACGTCCACGTACCAGGATTTGGGCTAGAGTTCATACTGATATCCCCTATACTCAGATTTCCGTCGGTATCATTGCCGGTTGCATTTCGGCCAATTACTACTCCACCACCAACTACACGAAGTTTTGATTCGGGCAGACTGGTTCCTATTCCTACTTTACCATCGGCATTGACCCTCAATTTTTCGCTCTGATTGGTATAAATGGAAAAACCTGTTCTATTACTGTGCAGATCCTCGGCAACACTGGCTATCCCTGCCCATTTTTCTTCACCAAGATAACCTGAATAGAGCTTAAAGCCATTAATCTCTCCTGGAGATGCCGCAGTAACCCTCGAGCTCATCATCCAACCATTTTGATTGGATTGAACATCGAGCAGGGTTTTAGGATCAGTAGTGCCCAATCCAAGTCTTGGGCCATTCAAGGTCATGTAAGTCTCGTTTCTGGTTCCCCAACTTTGGATCTCTCCAGCTGGATCTCGCTTCCACCAGGTACGGGCATCAACACCGGGAATGAGACAAGAAACATCAATACTTATTCCATCGAATAAGGCAGCGCTTGTCCAGCCAGAACCATTTACCCATCGGTACAACCACAGCTTGTTCTTAAAATCATTGTTTGTAAAACCAGCTCTTGAACCAATCTCCAGGTAATCGCCCTGGTTGTCGCCTAAATTCTGCGCAAAAAGCATTTTGCCAGTTAATAAGTTACACAACAATAAAATAATCAAATAATACTTTTTCATTGATATCTATTTAGGGTTGTTTATTCGTGCATGATGGTTTTACCATCCATCTTCTTTTCCAGCTTCATAATCTTTAAATTCTGGTTATCTATTTTCTTGTTCTGCTCTATTAACTGTTTATTCTGTTCAATAACATGAAGCGTAAGCTCTTCTATCTTTTTCAAYAACAGTTTATTCATTTCCCCTACAGCTATTCCATCTCGGTCAAATTCCTTTGCTGAAGGCACTTCGGGCAGATGTCTATTCACTTTGATATAATTCTCAACTTCCGTTAAACTCTCGATTTTATAACCGTCTTCAAACACATAATCAGGTGCGCCTTGGCCATCAACCCTAATCTCATTTGCTTTGATTTTACCATTAACGGTTAACCTTTCTGTAGGGTTGGTAATGCCGATGCCAATATTGCCCCAAGAATCTATTCGCATCTGTTCTTTATTGTTATTGGTACTGAAAGTCATAAAACCACCTATTTCGCTACTGCCCCTGTAAAAACTTACTGAGCTATTTGTTTGCCCGTAAAAGCTATGTTCCAATGCAAAAGTTTTCCCATTGTAAGTGGAAAATTGGGTTTCGTACCCCTTTACCCCCAAGTAAGTTCCATCTCCGTTTTCGTCTCCTTCTCCCATTCTAGATAGTACAATACCAAGACTACCAAAACCTACATACTTAGCTACATCTAATACTGCTCTAGGTGCACTTGTGCTAATGCCCACATTCCCTTCTGCCGAGATCCTCAGTTTTTCGCTCTGATTGGTATAAATAGAAAAACCTGTTCTATTACTGTGCAGATCCTCGGTAACACTGGAGATACCAGCCCATTTATCTTCACCAAGATAGCCCGAGTAGAATTTAAGGCCATTAATCTCTCCAGGAGATGCTGCAGTAACGCGGCTGTTCATGGTCCATCCGCTGGTAGCCTGTCGCACCTCAAATGCTGTAGCCGGATCGGTAGTGCCTATGCCCACTCTTCCACCC
>NZ_JBFTRT010000004.1:0-37769 GCF_056399685.1 Pedobacter sp. 01N416 | reverse complement strand
CTGCTGGGTCGATCAGGATAATTGCTTTCACATTATTTTCTGCAAAATACTTTGCCCTTGCTTCAAGCGTAGCACGATAAGCTGCTCTATCAATTCTTGTACCCGGTTTTACGGTTGGATCTCCACCATTAAACATGATAACCACTTTTCCTTTGATATCGGTACCTGTAAAATCGTTATAGTTGTCTTTCTTTAAACCATAACCAATAAATACAAGTTCGTTGGCTGAGAATGTAAAACCTTGATCGCTGATTAAGCTAGGAGATACCAAATAATCTTTTTGGTATTCTTTAGGCTGACCGTTAACCGTTAAGTGGCTTTCTTTTAAGGTAACGTTAACCAAATCGACTTTTTGGAAATAGCTGCCATTTACAGGCGCTTTTAGACCTAAAGATTTGAAATAATCGCGGATATAATCAGCAGCCATCCAAGCGCCTTTTGTGCCTGTTTCGCGGCCTTCGTATTCATCAGAAGCCAATACAGAAAGGTGTTTGTAGGCATTTTCAGGATTAATGGCCTTGCTGAATTTTATCGCATCCTTATTTGGTATAAGGGGCTTTACCTGGCTAAAACAACTTGCGGTAACAAGCGATACCAACCCAAGGGTTAAAAATTTTTTGTTCATTATGATAATAGTTAGTTAAGTTTCTTGTTAGCACGAAATCTTTTCAACCCTGTTTTGGTGGCGCCCGCCCTCAAATTCAGTTGTTAAAAAGGTTGTGGTAATCTCCTTAGCCAGTTCTTCCGAAACAAATCTGGCAGGTATACACAAAATGTTTGCGTTGTTGTGCTTGCGGACTAAAGAAGCAACTTCATTCTCCCAACATAAACCTGCTCTGATATGCTGATGTTTGTTTGCGGTGATGGCTACACCGTTTGCCGATCCACAAAGTAAAATCCCATAAGTAAATTCTCCATTTTCTACAGCAGCAGCAACCGGATGAGCGAAATCTGGATAATCAACAGAGTTTTCTGAGTAAGTGCCAAAATCTTTTACTTCGTAATCCTGTAAAAAATCTTTTAGTATTTCTTTGTATTCAAACCCAGCGTGATCCGCTCCAATAGCAATTTTAATTTTTGTATCAGACATTGTCAAATTTATAGAGAATTATAAAATCTATTCGTAATGTTTTTGTTAGTTAGCGTAGAAAGCAGCATCAGCCTTTTTCTTCTTTTTTTCTATGTAGGCCGAAACAAAAATGCTCAGCTCATAAAGCAAGAACAATGGCGTAGCCACAATTAGCATCGTCATAATATCAGGCGTTGGCGTAACTATAGCGGCAATAATTAAGATAATTACGGCTGCATACCTTCTGCTCGATCTCATCAGCTTTGGTGTCATCAACCCAAGTTTCGACAGCACGAAAATAATAACCGGAAGTTCGAAGATAATCCCTGTACCTAAAGTTAAAGTTGCCACAGATGATAGATACGAATCAACAGTGAATGTATTTTTGATTTCGGCACTGACTGTATAACCTGTTAAAAAGTTAACCGATAATGGGCATACCACAAAGTAGCCAAAAAGGATACCAATAATGAAAAGTACAGAAGCGAAGAAAACGAAGCCACTTGCCGATTTACGCTCATTTTCGTGTAATGCCGGTTTAATAAAACGCCAGATTTCCCACAATAAATACGGGAAACCAACTACGATACCGCACATTACACAAACATTTAATTGCAGGTTAAACTGACCGGCCATTTCGGTGTTAATAATCTCTCCATTAATTTTGGTGATACACATATCTGCACCAAGTGAAGGGAATTTTTCTACCAGTTTGCACATCATCCTGTAAGTCCAGAAATCTGGCTTTTTTGGACCAAATATGATTTTATCTAAAATGAATTCGTTGAAGTAAAAAGCAATACCGGTAAAAACGGCAATGGCAATTACGGCCCTGATTAAATGTTTACGGAGAACATCCAGGTGATCAAAAAAAGACATTTCTGCCTCTAATGTGGTGCTCTTTTGTCCGATAGCTTTTGTTAGTGAAGTTTTTTTAGTGTCGCTCATGTTGAAAACAAAAATACCATTCTATTTGAATAGAATGGTATTTACGTGTTAAATATAGAAATAGTTTATATTATTATGAGAAATGACTGTAAAATAGAAAGAAGCTACAACAATAGTTTTTAACGTTGCCCTTTAATTATACTCAGTTGCTTTAAATTTGCGGCGTTGTTATAATTAAATTGATATACACCATCGTCTCCTGTAACGATTAAAGATTTAGGGCCTGCAATAACATCAAAGCTTTTGATGTTAGTCAAATGCTGCAACATGTTGTTGCCTATTTTGGTTTTATCGGTAATATTGAAGCTCTTTATTCCATAATTGCCTTCGCAGAGAAACAGATTATCGCCACTGGTGCTTAGGCCGTGTGGATTTTGCATAGCATAAACTGCAATCTGTTTCGGTTTGGTGGGATCTTCTATATCTATAACTTCCAATTGATTGCTTGCTTGCATGCRCATATTGCCTGTGCGTAAGGTAACGTAAGCATATTTGCCTTGTACAACAACAGGGTCGCAGGCAAAAATATGGCTGTAAGTAGATAGTTGTACGGGATTAGCCGGATCGGTAGCACTAAAAATGTGCATACCTCTATTGGTACCTATAAATAATTTATTCTCGTATGGAAAGATGGTTTCGACACCCCAACCTAAGGGAATAGCCTTTAAGAAAGTTGGGCTCGATGCAGTCTTAACATCAAACAGACTTAAATTATTCATACCAACAGTATATAAATAGTCATTCATTAAGGTAAATCTGGCCATCGAGCCACCTTGTCCAGAAGAGTTGCTGCTATACGCGGAAATGTCGTAATATAGCTTTTCCTTGTATGTTTCTTTCTTTACCAGGGTATCTTTATAAATGTAGAGATATTTTTGAGTGCCGGTGGTATACAATTGATTGAAAACATCAGTTACTCTCTTAACTTGTTTGATATTGCCCATATTTGAGAGATCAAAAGCGAGCAAATCAATAAAATTGTCGGCGTAAAGGATATTGTTGTGGATCGCTAAATCTACGTTTCCCGGAATTTGTAGAAAACCCACGTTTACCGGAGCACCCGGATTAGCATTGTTGTAGATATGAATACCTTCATTTGGTTCATTAATGAAAAGATAATCGTTATAAATGTATATTTTTCCGGTTTTTTTGGCAGGAATAGCTTTTGTCATACCTACAGGTAAAGCCCTCATTTGCTGAACCGAAATCATTTTTACAATCTTTATCATTTCATACTCGTCTTTTTTGCATCCTATAAATACAGCGAAAACAAGTAGGAGGAGTAGTGCGTTAATTAGACTTTTTTTCATATTTGGAGTGTTTGGTTATTAAACGTAAGGAATTAATCAAACGCTACAGCATCGGACTTAAATATTAATTATCAACCTGAACTCGATTAATAACATGCTTTTAAAGATCTTCTGTAGATATTTTCAACTCACCGTCGTCACCCTGAATTTATTTCAGGGTCTATCTAGCAGGAAAGATGCTGAAACAAGTTCAGCATGACGATCGCGTTAGAAAAAGAGACTAAAATTGATCACAATGGGTAAATATTAATCGAACTAAGGTTATTAGGTATTTATCCGATCGTAACTGAAATCTAAAACAATAAAAAAGGCTATCCAAATTATTTGAATAGCCTCCTTGTGTCATTAAGTATAGAAATACTTTTACTATTCTGAAAACTCAAACGTTTCCATAAATTTCGTAGTGAAATTTCCTGCCCTAAAGTTCGGATCTTTCATCAATTGAAGATGGAATGGAATAGTTGTTTTTACACCTTCAATTACAAATTCGCCTAACGCACGCTCCATGGTACAGATTGCCTCTTCGCGTGTTTGTGCCACACAGATTAATTTAGCAATCATAGAATCGTAGTTAGAAGGAATTGAATATCCTGCATAAACGTGCGTATCAACGCGAACACCATGGCCACCCGGAGAGTGGAAATTGGTGATCCGCCCTGGTGACGGACGGAAGTTATTTGCTGGATCTTCTGCATTGATACGGCACTCGATTGCGTGCATATCAGGGAAGTAATTTTTACCCGAAATTGGAATTCCGGCAGCAACTTTAATCTGTTCTTTGATTAAATCGAAGTTGATTACTTCTTCAGTAACCGGATGCTCTACCTGGATACGGGTGTTCATTTCCATAAAGTAGAAGTTACGGTGTTTATCAACCAGGAATTCGATTGTACCAGCACCTTCGTAATTTACGGCCATTGCACCTTTAATAGCTGCTTCTCCCATTCTTACACGGAGTTCATCTGTCATAAAAGGAGAGGGAGATTCCTCTACCAATTTCTGGTGACGGCGTTGAATAGAACAATCGCGCTCTGATAAGTGACATGCTTTGCCAAACTGATCTCCGATAATCTGGATCTCGATGTGACGTGGATCTTCGATATATTTTTCTAAATATAAACCATCGTTACCGAAAGCTGCACCAGATTCCTGACGGGCACTATCCCATGCATTTTCGAAATCTTCGTCTTTCCAAACTACCCGCATACCACGGCCACCACCACCGGCGGTTGCTTTTAGAATAACAGGGTAGCCCATTTCATTCGCAATTGCAATACCTTCTTTAACGCTGGTAAGTAAACCTTCAGATCCTGGAATGGTTGGTACACCGGCAATTTTCATGGTTTCTTTTGCAGAGGCTTTATCGCCCATGCCATTGATCTGCTCTGGAGTTGCACCAATAAATTTGATGTTGTACTCGCGGCAGATGTTAGAAAACTTAGCATTTTCTGATAAGAAACCATAACCTGGGTGTATGGCATCGGCATTGGTTAATTCTGCTGCCGAGATAATATTTGGAATATTTAAATATGAATCTTTACTAGGAGGGGGGCCAATACAAACAGCCTCATCAGCAAAACGTACGTGTAAACTTTCGCGATCTGCGGTAGAGTAAACAGCAACCGTTTTGATGCCCATTTCCTTACAGGTACGGATAATACGCAAAGCGATTTCACCCCTGTTGGCAATTAGTATTTTTTTAAACATAATTTTCTACGTTTCGTCTCTGTTTTAAAATAATCGTCATGCTGAATTTATTTCAGCATCCATTTAAAAAGAAGACCCTGAAATAAATTCAGGGTGACGTCAATCTTTAAATAGGTTCTACTAAAAATAACGGTTGATCGTATTCTACCGGTGATGCATTATCAACCAAGATTTTAACGATACGGCCAGAAACTTCGCTTTCAATCTCGTTGAAAAGTTTCATTGCCTCGATAATACAAACTACTTTACCAGTGCTAATTTCGTCGCCAACATTAACAAACATTGGCTTGTCTGGGCTAGCTGAACGGTAGAACGTACCGATCATTGGCGATTTAATAGTAATGTATTTTGAAGTGTCTTCTGCAGCCGGTACAGCAGGTGTTGCTGCATTTGGAGCAGTAGGAGCTGTAGCAACAGGGGCAGCAGCCTGTACAAGCGGAGCCTGTGGTACGGTAGCATGCACAATTGTTGGTGCTTGGTTTGTTTTGATCGTGATTTTGAAGTCTTCTTGCTCAATAGCAACTTCATTTACTCCAGAACGAGAAACAAATTTAATCAGTTCCTGTATTTGTTTGATATCCATTTTTTAGGCTAGTTATGTAAAAAATAGTGTTTATTGAATTAACTAAGTTATACTTTTTTTGTTTTATTTTTTTAAGGATGGTTGATAGTTTTTTAGTTGATGGCTCATAGCCAATCGACCATAAACCATTAGCTATAAGCTATTGACCATAAGACTTCTGACTAGTTAGTGTCGTAAGCCCATTTAAGGTATACCGAACCCCAGGTAAAACCACCACCAAATGCAGCTAAAACGATGTTATCGCCTTTTTTCAGTCTGCTTTCCCATTCCCATAAACATAAAGGAATTGTTCCGTTGGTTGTATTTCCGTAACGTTCAATGTTGATCATTACTTTATCGGTGGTAACGCCCATGCGGTTTGCAGTGGCATCGATAATGCGTTTGTTGGCCTGGTGAGGTACTAACCATGCAACATCATCAGCAGTTAAGCCGTTGCGTTCCATAATTTCGGCAGCAACGTCGGCCATATTGGTTACGGCAAACTTAAATACTGTTGGGCCTTCCTGGTGCGCAAAATGTAGTCTTGCGTCTACAGTTTCGTGTGTTGCCGGCATAACCGAACCACCTGCTTTCATGCCCAGGAAATCTCTTCCCGAACCATCTGTTCTCAAGATAGAATCCTGAATACCGAAACCTTCTTCATTTGGCTCTAATAAAGCACAACCGCAACCATCACCAAAAATGATACAGGTTGTACGGTCTTCGTAATTGATGATTGATGACATTTTATCGCCGCCAACAACTAAAACTTTCTTGTGTCTTCCTGACTCGATAAATGATGCACCGGTAGAAAGCCCGAAAATAAAGCCAGAGCAAGCGGCCTGTAAATCGTAACCCCAGGCATTTGTAGCACCTATTTTATCAGCTAAAACGTTTGCTGTTGCAGGGAATGTAAAATCTGGAGTAGTGGTGCAAAAGATAATCAGTTCAATTTCTTTTGCATCAATTCCCCTCTTTTTAAGTAAACCATTTACGGCATGAACAGCCATATCGGAAGTACCTAAACCTTCTCCCTTTAAAATTCTACGTTCTTTAATTCCCGTTCTGCTGGTAATCCATTCATCCGAAGTGTCAACAATGGTTTCTAACTCTGCGTTTGTAAGCACATAGTCGGGAACGTAACCATTTACTGCTGTAATAGCAGCGTGAATTTTACTCATTTTAAGAATTTTAATAAATTATTTAAATGCCATTCTAATTTTTTCTACCAATCCTGTAGTGATCATTTCTCTGGATTGTAGAACCATATTTTTAACAGCTAACGGACTTGAAATTCCATGTCCGATAACAACGGGAGCGTTAACGCCTAGAACCGGACTTCCACCGTATTGTTCATAATTAAAACGATCGAAGAACTCATCTTTAAGTCCCTTTTTGATGGTAAGTACGTAAAACGATTCTGCTAATTTTAGCATTATATTTCCGGTAAAACCATCGCACACAATTACATCGGCTTTATCATTAAATAAATCCCTTCCTTCCACATTGCCAACAAAGTTGAAAAGGTTGGTTTCTTTCATTAACGGGAAAGTAGCCATGCTTAGCATATTTCCTTTCTCATCTTCTTCGCCAATATTTATCAGGGCAACTTTCGGATCATTTATCTGCAAAAGATTTTCTGCATATAAGCTGCCTAAAACACCAAATTGTAATAAAATATCGGGTTTGCAGTCGGCATTAGCACCTACATCTAACAGCAAGCCAGTACCACCTTTAATTTTTGGAAGAATTGTACATAAACAAGGGCGGATAATGCCCGGAATGGTTTTAACGCTAAAAACTGCGCCAACCAACATGGCTCCAGAGTTACCAGCACTTGCGAAAGAATCGATTTTGCCTTCTTTTAAAAGGTTAAAACCAACTGCTATGCTCGAATTTGGTTTCTGAACGATTGCTTTGGTGGGATGTTCGCCCATACCAATTACTTCATCAGTATGAACGTATTCAAAATGATCTGGATTAAAACCTTCTTCTGCAAGAATGGGTTTAATCTGTTCGGTATCGCCAATAAGAACTAAATGCTCTCCAGCGTTAAGCGATTGATGAGCAGCTATTGCTCCCAAAACAATTGCTTTGGGAGCATAGTCTCCGCCCATTATGTCGAGGCCTATTTTCATAGAAAAAATCTGTTTGTGTTAAGTCAGGTGTAATCCTGAATTTTTCAGTTGACTAAGGTATGACTAAAGCCGCTGAAAACACAAACAATTTTTTAAGAAAATTACCCTATCTGAGTATTTTCGATAACCAGTTTGCCGTTGTAGTATAAGTTACCATCAACGTTGTAAGCACGGTGAGGTACGTGAATAGCACCTGTTGCCGAGCATGTTGCTAAAGAAGGAGTAACAGCTTTATAGTGTGTTCTTCTTTTATTTTTTCTCTGTTTCGAGATTTTCCGTTTTGGATGTGCCATTGGTGTATAATCTAATTATTTTTTTAACTTATTAAGGGCTTCCCAACGTGGGTCGCTTGTTTGTTCATTTTCTTCAGCCTGCTTTTGGATAGATAACTGATTTAAGCGATCAATCATCTCCTGATCGCAATCTTTACCTGCCTGCTCGCAGTTTTTGATATAAGGTACGGCTACGTTAATCATTTCGTATAAAGGGCCCGATATATCAATCTCGGTATCTTTACGGCTTAGCGAAATAATTTCTTCATCATCGCTTTCCATCTCGGCCTCTGCAAATTTTACGATCTGTCTTTCGTATAGATTTACCGGTAATGAAAACTCAGATAAACATTTATCGCAATCTAAATTAACCGTACCAATAACTTTGAATTTTAGAAGCAACATGGTCTCTTGTTTCTCAAGCTCCAGGTCCCGGTAAACGGTAATGAAAATTGTTTTAGTGGGTTCAAAGTACTGTAAAATTTTAGCCTGCAAATGTAGGGATAAAATAATTAGATTAAAAATGTTTTTTAAAAATTGTTGATGTTAATCGAACAGGTTTTCAGAATGTTAATCGAAATACTGAAAGACCTTACACGTTTCTTGTTAGTCGGGATTTGTGATCCCGACTTAGAATAAAGAATTTTTACTCATTAAGTGGATGGTAAATCCACCGTCCATTGAGTCGAGATTGCAAATCTCGACCAACGAAATTATTGATTAGCCAAAACCATTTCCTTATTATTCCTGCTCCATTCGCTCCAGGAACCAACATAAAGCTTAGGGATTGGTAAACCTGCATAATCCATAGCCAGTAGCGTATGGCAGGCGGTAATGCCCGAGCCACAGTGTACAATTACGTTTTCGGGTTTAACGTGGGCCAAAGCTTCAGCATATTTTTCTTTCAATATTTCTGGGGCCAGGAAAGCACCCGTAGCATCCAAATTTTCGGTATATGGAATATTTGTCGCACCAGGGATGTGCCCTGCAATTAAATCGATAGGTTCAGTAAGGCCTGCAAAACGATTGGCATCGCGCACGTCAATCACAATGTAATCGTCGGTTTTGGCAACTTTTTCTACCTCATTGATATCTGATAACGGTAAGTTCCATGCTGTGATTTCGTATTTTTCGACAGATTTTGGGATTTCTACTTTATCTGTAGTCGGGAAGCCTGCTTTAATGGCCGCCTGGAAGCCTCCATCAATTACCTGTACTTTTTCATGACCGATTGCTTTTAGTATCCACCACAGCCTCGCAGCTGCGTTACCGCCGTTTTTATCATCGTAAACAATCACATGGCTATCTTTTGTGATACCAAGTTGCTGTAAAACGGCAGAAAACTGCTCGAATGTTGGTAAGGGATGCCTTCCGCCAATGGCAAAATCGCCAATGTTGGCTAAATCGTTATTTACATCAGCAAAGAGCGCACCAGCAAGGTGTTGCTCGTCATATCTTGCTTTTGATCCGGCACTGGCATCGATAATTACGATTTCATCGTCTTGGTTTAACCAGGTTAATTCTGCTGGTTTTATAATGGGTGGTAAATTATTCATATTTCAATTTTATTATCCGTAATCAAACCATATTGCATTTGCGCCATTGGCTTTTGCATATTCTAAAAATCTTCTGAAATTTCGAAGGTCCTGACCAAAATTATTGCCAATGTAACCTTCACCTTTATCGAGATTAAAATCGGTAAAATAGTAATCATTATCCAGGGTGTCTGTCTCATGGCTATCCAATTTATCATTTAGCGTGCCTAGCTGTGAAAGCTTTTGGATCAAGGTTTCGATCGTTTCCAGTACCTTATTTATATTGCCATCTATTTTTTTTCTATTATTTGCGATCTGCTCAAGAACTTTTTTCTTATCGTTTTCGGTTTCTGCAAAAGACAGACGAAAATCAACCTCCATTTCGTTCCAGTATTGCTCCATTTCATATAAAACTGAAATATCTGTTTCTGTTAGCCTACTTATCTGGTCGAGTTCGGTTTCTTCTTCAATAACATTCCTCCGCGACATCAGGTTGCAAAAGGTTCTGCTTAAACTATGCTGGTTAAAAAAATCTACCTGGTTATCTGTGTTTTTCAAACGGGATATTTCTTCTGAATTATCGGTAATGAGATGAATGTCGAGCCCCATGGTATATTTTGTGATTCAATTTTTTGCAATATAAGAGATTTTGGAAATCGGGCCTAATGCGATTTTTTGCTGATAAGTGCCCATAGCCCCAAAACTGGGCCAACAGCTAAAGCCATATAAAGATAATGCGAATTCATTTCTTTAGCCAAAAGATTAATCACCTGGATGCTAATAATCGTAATGGCAAAGCCGATACAGTTTACCAGTGTTAACGAAGTTCCCCGCAGGCTTTGGGGCGCATGTTTGGCGATTAAAGAAGAAAACAAGGGTGAATCGGCCGTGCCAGACAAGCCCCAGCAAAATAAAAATAGAAGAAAAGGATATACCGAGCCGCAGAATAGGAAAAGCGGCGAGAGCAGGCAGCATAACCCCGAAATGGAAAGCGCAATGGTGGCAATCCGTTTTGCACCAAATTTTTGTGAGAGCAAACCGCCGATCATGCAAGACAGACCTCCTGATGCGATAATTAAGAACGAAAAAAGCGGTATATTTAAAGTTGCAGGTGCATGTTTAGTGTTGTAAAGCAGCAGCATGCCGGGTAAAAAAGCCCAAAAGGTATAGAGTTCCCACATGTGCCCGAAATAGCCGAAAGCAGCAGATCGAAAATCAGGATTTTTAAAGCCATTAAAACAAGAGCGGAAATCGAATTTCTGCCCGGCAGTTCTAAATGGACCGTTTGGCACAAGCCATAAAATAGCAATTGCACCAATCAGAGATAAGCCCGAAGTAGCAAAGATTACATATTGCCAATTAAAATTTGCTGTAAATGTTTTTAATAAATGAGGGAAGGCAGTACCAAAGACCAGAGCACCAACTAAAAAACCTAACGATTTCCCTAGCCCGTCTTTAAAGTAATCAGATGCTATTTTCATGCCGACAGGGTAAATTCCAGCCAACATAAAACCGGTTAAAAAGCGAAAAAGCAACAATAAACAGACATCGGATAGTTCTAAACAAATGCCCAGATTAAACAAAGCGGCTGCAATTCCACAAATAAAGAACACTTTTGAGGGTGAAAAAATATCGGAAATGGCAAAAAAAGCGAAAACTAATGTTCCGCTGATGAAACCGAACTGTACCATGCTGGTGAGGTTGGCCAGCAGGTTTGTTTCTGTTGGAAAACTTTTAACAATATCTGGTAATACTGCATTGCCAGCAAACCACAACGATGTACAGAGAAACTGTGCAATAACAATTGTGGGGAGAATGTAATTGGGTTTTTTAGTGCCGTTCATTTTGAATTTGATGCACAATTTTACCTAAAATAAACCTGATAGTAGTGGAAATACTTTTTGATATGGTGCTTCGACAAGCTCAGCATGACAATCACAAAAAGATTGGAACGCATAGCAGGACTTTCGGGACCTATGAAACACAAGACCATGTTTTGCGAAAAAAAAATATTGACCACCTAAACTGCCTTAGTAGATCTGAGTTTAATAAACTTTGGTCTTTCAGCTCTAGTCTTTCTACCTTTTAAGAAGCATCATCTTTAATGTCAAACTGCGTTTCAACCACTTTTCCACCTGTACGCAACTGATTGCCCAACATTTCTTCTTGCTCCCTACGGTTTTTTACAATATGGATAGCCGAAAACAATGCTTCAGTGAAAGAAGTAGAATCAGCCAGGTCTTTACCCGCAATATCGTAGCCCGTTCCATGATCGGGAGAGGTGCGCACGAAGTTTAAACCAGCGGTATAATTTACGCCATTATGGAAAGCTAATGTTTTAAAAGGAATTAAGCCCTGATCATGGTACATAGCCAAAACGGCATCAAACTGTTTGTAGCTACCATTGCCGAAAAAGCCATCAGCAGGGTATGGCCCAAAACAAACAATACCTTTATCGTAGGCTTCCTGAATGGCCGGTGTAATAATTTCAGCCTCTTCGGTACCCAATAAACCATTATCGCTCGCATGTGGGTTTAAGCCTAAAACGGCAATTTTTGGTTTTTCGATCCAAAAATCTTTTTTAAGGCTTTCGTTAATCAGCTTTAATTTACTGATAATTTTCTCTTTTGTAATCGAGGTTGGAACATCTTTCACCGGAATGTGGCCAGTAACTACACCCACACGTAAATTTTCGCTGATCAAAAACATCAGCACATCTTTACTACCACTTTTTTCCTGCAGGTATTCGGTATGGCCCGGAAAAGCAAAAGTTTCTGATTGAATGTTATGTTTATTGATCGGAGCGGTAACCAGTGCATCGATATCGCCGTTTACCAGATCGGCTGTTGCGCGCTCAAGTGATAAAAGTGCATATTTTCCACCTGTTGGCGTTACCTGTCCCAATTCGATTTTCACATCCTCTTCCCAGCAATTAATCATGTTTGCTTTTTTTGGCTGTGCCTGGTTGGCATGGCTAACGCCTATCTTTGCGTCCATAGCGCCGAATCTTAGCACCTCTTTGTGGTTAAAATATTCGATTAATTTTAAGGTATGAGTTTAGTAAAAGCGAAAAAACATTTAGGCCAACATTTTTTAACCGATAAAGGCATTGCCAACCGCATTGTAGAGGCATTGGTAAACACCGATAAATACAATCAGGTTTTAGAGGTAGGGCCAGGGATGGGAATCTTATCTGATTTTTTGCTGCAGCGTAAAGACTTAGAAACTTATCTTATTGATATTGATACCGAATCTTTCCACTTTTTAAATGAAAAATATCCTCAGCTTGGCGATCGGTTGATTAATGGCGATTTTTTGAAACTCGATTTCGATGCTATTTTTCCAGGTCAGTTTGCCATTATTGGTAATTTTCCATACAATATCTCATCACAGATTTTATTTAAGATTTTAGATAACCGCAACAAGGTTGTAGAAATGGTTGGGATGTTTCAGAAAGAAGTTGCCCAACGTTGTGCTTCACCTGCTGGAAGTAAGGATTATGGAATTCTGAGCGTATTTCTTCAGGCCTATTATAAAATCGAATACCTATTTACGGTTAAGCCGGGTACATTTAATCCACCGCCAAAAGTACACTCGGCAGTAATCCGTTTAACCAGAAATGAAGTGGAGACCTTAGACTGCGATGAAAAATTATTCTGGCGGGTGGTTAAGGCAGGTTTTAACCAGCGGAGAAAAACTTTACGTAATGCTGTTTCGGCGGTGATGCCTAAAGATAAAATGGACGACCATATCTACTTCGAGAAACGTGCCGAGCAGTTAACCGTGGCTGATTTCGTGGCCTTAACACAGCATGTGACTAAGTTGATGCAACCTTAAGCCTTAATTTTTCGTCTATCTTGAATAAATTAAAGAATGATATGAAAAATCAAATCACTATCTCTTTTAGTATCCTTTTATTATCTATAATAATGGTTGGTTGTTCAGTGTTACATATGGACCCCAAGTCGTTATACATCATGAAACCTTTAGCTCCAAGCACAAAACTATCAATATATCTGGAGGACAGATCTGCATTTGATATGGATATCCAGAATACTTCAAAAGATACTTTAATACTCAAAAGGGCAAATCAGAAAGATCAGGTAATAGTCAATAATAAGATTTCGATAGCGGTAGATCCTAAAGTTGATATTGAGATATTAAATGTTTCCAGGAAAGAGATTGAGCCTACAGTTCGGATATATAATCATAAGTCAAAAGTTATTAATGAGGTAAGTGACATTAAATAAGCACTAAAAATCTGATTTTTCTACTACATGTTGTTACATCAAATTGCAAAGTAATGATCATTCTTATCTAATTTCTCCTTTCCTTTGCGCTGTATTTTTAAGGAAATCTTATGATAAATTATCGCGAAATTTTTGAGGAACAAGGCATTGACTATTTAACCTATCGTGCATTGATTGATCAACTTCTGTTAGAGGGAAAGGCTACCGGTGATGTAACTTACGATTTGCACTATACTAAAATGAATGTGCAAAGGATGAGTCGTGTGGATAAAACAGTTAGCTTAACCGATGAGTTGACTTCAACCATTGATCATCTTAAAGAAAATTATAAATTTTTAGTGATTACCGAAGGCTGGTGTGGCGATGCTGCCCAGATTGTTCCGGTGTTCAATAAAATCGCAACTGCATCATTAGGTAAAATTGATCTGAAATTTGTTTTACGCGATAAAAACCTCCCGTTAATTGATGCGCATTTAACCAATGGTGGAAGAGCTATTCCGGTTTTAATTGTGTTAAATGAATCAGCAGACCAAGTTTTAGGAACCTGGGGGCCAAGGCCACAAATTTTGCAGGAGCTTTTAAAAGAGTGGAGAAAAGAAAGCACTGAAATGCCAATTTTGGCAGAAAAACTTCACGGCTGGTACGCTAAAGATAAAACGCAGACGACACAAGCCGGATTAAATGAACTTTTGAAGGGGCTAAAGTTATAATCTTATAATTTCATTTTAGGCGGTCGTCACCCTGAACTTGTTTCAGGGTCTATCTAAAGATGCTGAAACAAGTTCAGCATGACGATTCGTAGAAAAAATCTTACTTCGTAAATTTAATCAACAGAAACAGTTAATCCCTCTTGCTGTAAAATTTTGCGGTAAACTTCCATCTCGGTAAATGATCCTTCCAAAACTGGGCATTTTCCATCATTATGCACTTTCCAGGCAATTTTCTCAGCCTGCGATTCGTTATAATCTAGATATTTCATCATGCAGTAAATCACATGATCGAAAGTATTGATATCATCATTCCACAAAATAAGGCGATGTACGGTTTTTAGGGAAGTTAAAATTTCTTCGAGCGTAAAGGTCTCTTCTTTGGTTTCTGTAGACATGGCGCAAAAATAAACAATAATTTAGAAGATTTGAGCTATTAGACCTGAGATATTAGATTTTAGGATATTGCGATGAAATCTCACGTCTCAAATCGCAGCTCTCATATCTTTTTTAATTAACTAACTTTGTTTAACCAAATTATAATAACACGAGTATGCACCAGTCTAAAATAGCCGGAATAGGTTACTACGTTCCGAAAAATGTATATACCAACGATGATTTAAGCCGTTTTATGGATACCAACGATGCGTGGATCCAGGAACGTACCGGTATTAAAGAGCGCCGTTTTGCCGATCGTAACGAGGAAACCACTACCACAATGGGTATTGAGGCAGCCAAAATCGCGATCGAAAGGGCTGGTATTACCGTTAAGGATGTCGATTTTATCGTTTTTGCCACCTTAAGCCCCGATTATTATTTCCCGGGTTGTGGCGTACTACTGCAACGCGAAATGGGCATGGGCGAAATTGGTGCTTTAGATATCCGCAACCAATGTTCGGGCTTTGTTTATGCACTTTCTGTGGCCGATCAGTTTGTGAAAACAGGTATGTATAAAAATGTGCTGGTAGTGGGAAGCGAGAAACATTCGTTCGCGATGGATTTCGAAACCCGTAGCCGTAATGTATCGGTGATTTTTGGCGATGGTGCTGGCGCTGTTGTATTACAGCCTACAGATGAACCCGGAAAAGGGATTTTAAGTACACATTTGCATAGCGATGGTGCCGATGCCGAAATCCTGGCCATGTATTATCCAGGTTCTCATGCCAATAAATGGTTGAAAGATAAACCTGCCTATCCTGAACAGGAGCTTGGTGGCTTATTTATGACGCAGGAAATTTTGGATAGCGGTGCCGCTTTACCTTATATGGATGGGCCATCGGTTTTCAAAAAAGCGGTGGTAAAATTTCCTGAAGTAATTAAAGAGGCTTTGGCTGCAAATAATTTAACAGAGAAAGATATTGATATGTTGGTGCCACATCAGGCAAATCTGCGTATTAGCCAGTATGTGCAGCAGTTGTTGGGTTTAAATGATGATCAGGTTTTTAATAACATCCAGAAATATGGCAATACTACAGCAGCTTCTGTTCCTATTGCCTTGTGCGAAGCTTGGGAAGCAGGCAAAATTAAAGGTGGCGATCTGGTTTGCCTTGCCGCATTCGGATCGGGTTTTACCTGGGCCAGCGCGTTGATTAGGTGGTAGGTTTAGGGTTTAGTTAAAATAACCAAGCAAATTAATATAAAATAGACTGTTTTCTCATTAATATAGATTCGTCATTTCGAGCGAAGTGCAACGAAGTGGAGAACCCGAAGGCTCAGCGAAGCTAAATCTGTTAAAATAGATAAGTGTTGTACTGCAAAGTTTCACTGTTTTATACCATTAAGGAGTTAAGGGCATTAAGGTTTTATCGCATGGTTCCTAACTACCTTAACTTCTTAATGGTCAAACGTGCTTATTGCGTTTTTGGCTTAATAAAATCTCCTAAATAACTACACTCGCCCGCCGCAACAGCATAAAAAGGCGTTTTGCCATAGCTAAACCTTAATTCTTTAAGATAAGGGTTGTTGTAATTTGCCTTGATGAAGTTTCTCCATTTCACATCCTTTTTATCATAATAATAAAATGATAACGGGTTTGCATTCATGATGATCTGTTTCTGTAAACATTTAGCCAACATAAATGTACATTTTGCTTTAAAATCAGCATTGGTACTTAATGCTCTGGCTTTTAAATACCAGGCTTTTGCCGTTTGCGCTTTTTTATAATCGCCATCGTATACATATTTTGCTGGGTTGCTGTTGTCGTATGATGACCAGTCGTAACTGATTAAAAACCAGCTGTTGCCGTAGTAGCCGGTTTGGTAAACTGCATTGGCCATTTTATAATAGTAAAGCGCAGCATTCTTTTTATCACTGATGGTTAATTTCTGCAAGCGGAGCATTTCAGCTGCAAAAGCTTTTTTGGTAATTGATGTTTTCGCTGTTACATATTTTTTTGGATAATCGTTTATCGTTTCGATGAAAGGATTAGCATAAAGTTTAGCGTTGGCTTCATCAGCGTACCAGTTATCGGGGTTAAAATATTTGTAACCTGGCGAAACCTTTGCAAACATTTGAACGGCCTTATCATATTGATGTGTGCGTAAATAAGTTGTGCCAAAAAGTTCATAAAAATCATCGTTTTTGAGCTGGTTTAAAGCCGAAGCCAACAAAGCGGTAACATCATTGCCTGTTGCCCTGGTTTTATAAACAGCTAAGCCCTGCATGCTTTTCGGACTTAAGTTTTTCTGCCAAAAAGCAATACTTTGATAACTCATGTTCTGGAAAAGTGAATTCTCTTTTAACGTTTTGTATTCCAGGTCGCCTTTAACCATTGCTAATGCCGCTTTCGCAGTATCGCCCATACTCAAATAAGCTGGAGCCAATATTTGCTGATAAAAATTTCTGGTCGTTCTGCTAAAGCGTTTGCTGGCACGATCTGTATCATAATAATATGGTCCTTTTGGTTGCTCGCTGTTCTCTGCAAAACGTTTTTCGTCAAGCCATTTTAAGGTCGGTAATAAATCGTTCTCATTAAAAGGGTTTCCTTTTTTGATGTTTTTCGCCTTGATCAATAAATCGGTAATGCGGTATTGGTCGCGTAATCTTTCTGGTAGTTTATCTGGTTTTAGGATTGCAAGGTAATTTGTCGCCAGAAAATCTTTGTTCTCCATCCACGATAAATAAGCTGCGGTTAAAGTGCCTAGCTCAGGCTGCGGATATTTTTTTTCGGTTGCCAGTTTTACCGCAAAATTCCTGATTTCATTCAGTTGTTTAAGATTGACGGCTTTTAGACTGTCTTTATATTTAGAATTGCCATTATCCGAAAAATAATAATTATAGCCAATTTTGGCAATATCGTTCGCCTCGATAAGATCTTGCTCTAATTTATTTACTTCACGTACCAGCAGCGTGCCGTTAAGCTGGCTTTTTGGTTCGTACTGATAAACTTTATTCAGACTTTCTATACCCGAATCAGCATCTCCAAACCCGTTTATCGCCCAGATATTGGCTTTCTCGTTATTGGTTTTGGCATATTTTAGCGCCCCGTTAACTGGCGAGCTGGTGTAATAATAATTTTTATATGCCTGTACTCTTCGCTCTGGGTTGCTTGCAAAAACCTTCGAGAATAAAAAGGCAGATTCTTCAGGATTTCCCAACCTACGGGTCGATCCGGCATAGAGTGCTAATGCCCAGCCCTTAACCGCACTGTTTACCTTACTGGTTTTGATATACTTTTCGTAGGTCGATTTGCTTTCGGCGTGCAATCCTGCAAAATGAAACATCCGTTCAGCTTGGTAAGCGTAACGCAGTTTAAGAAAATCGTCTTTCTCTGCTTCTGTTAATTTTAGACCTTCTTGGGCTTTTGAACCCATGGCAGTCGTATCACGGGGATTAGGATCCCAAAGACTAAAATCCACATTGGCCAAAGGTTCACAGCTTTTGGCGAATTGATAATACTTTAGTGATTCTTTGCGTTTGCTTAACGCCTTGATAAAACTATTCTGTTGTAAGCTATCGGGTAATTGTGATGCGTTACCATCAAAATTAACGAGTTTTATGTCAGTTGCACTATCTGTTTTGTACATTACTTTTAGCACATCTTCTTTTTTAACATTGAGGTATTTTGCCCATTCACGACTATTGATATCTGGCTCGCTTTCTATATCCGTTTCGCTGTTGAGGTATACCATCTGGTTGTAGGCGAACGGAGAATATTCATCCCCTTCTATGTTGTTGTGGAAATAAGAAATGTAATAATCGTAAGGATCTATCTCACCGCCACAGGCAAGATTTACGGCAATTTCGCCGAAAAAAGTAATCAGGAATACACTAAAAATTAGCGATAACTTTTTGAACGTCTTCATTAGTAAAATGTTTTAAAAGGTCGGTGTCTAAATGGTAAAAAACGAGGTTCCGGTCTCTAGGGCTTAAATATCGGGATAAAAATTTAGAGGTCGAAAGTAAATCTTCAGTGGAAATCTGTTCCCACCTTACCACATCTCCTTTTTTTAACCCAGCTGCRGAATAATCAACCAAAAGATCATAAAGAATCGAATTTCCCCTCTGTTTAAAAAGTTTTTTATCCCCGATCTGGGTTTTGCCTATTCGTTTGGAGATACCCGCATATTGCCCGTTCCTGAATACCACTGCCCATTCGAAAATGGGTAAGGCCACATCAAGTGGTAAGGGATATTGTTCCAGGAAATCTTTTAAGTAGAGATCCATTTCGTGCTGATCCAGTATGGAATTTTGTTCACCATATTTACGCAGGTTACCCATATTATAACACATTAAAATGGCCTTTTCTACAGGAGGTACGCCGCTTGATACGATGTTTTTAACCTGATGCAACCGCAAGGTTACCGAAATGGTTTTTCCCTTTAAAAGCGGATTCGCCTTTAATTGTTCGAGAAATTTAAAATACCTGTTTCTGGTGCCTTTGGTCCAATCACAATCAATCTGTAATTCCATATAATTTTGCTTTCCTGCCTGTTTTACCTTTGCGGCTACAAATTTAACAATGCGATCTGCCATAACCGCTGTTTGCATGGTGTCAATCTTGTTAAAAACCTCGTTAACGATAAACACAACGGGGATAATGTCGATCTGTTTAGGTAGGGGATCTGAAAATTTAATCGGCGAAATAGGTACAGGTAGCTGCAGATCTGGATTAAAATCTACATCCATAATCCGCATGTACAAAGATTTAGATTTAAATTGATCAAGATAACTGGTTTCTTCCTTTTTGTTCTGATAATCCGTTTTCCAATAATAAAAAGTAGGGTGAACAATTGATTTTTGCATACACCCAAGGAAGAGAAACACAGAAATCACTAAAATACTTATCTTGCGCATATCAATTTTATTGAGCAAAAGTAGTATAAAATGCGAGCAGTTTTACAAAGAGTTACACAGGCAAGTTGCACAGTTGATGGTGAGGTTACGGGAGCGATTGATACCGGATTTTTAGTGTTGTTAGGCATAGAAGATGCCGATGCTTTAGAGGATTTGGATTGGTTAGCACAGAAAATTATCGGTATGCGTGTTTTTGGAGATGAAAACGGAATGATGAATAAAGCACTTGCCGATGTGAGCGGAGATATTTTATTGATCAGTCAGTTTACCTTATTTGCATCTACCAAAAAAGGAAACCGTCCAGGTTTTACAAGGGCAGCACGACCAGATGTGGCGATTCCACTTTACGAGAAAATGATTGAAAAGCTATCGGCTTTATTGGGTAAAAAAGTAAAAACCGGAATTTTTGGTGCTGATATGAAAATCGCACTTTTAAACGATGGACCAGTTACAATTTTGATTGATACAAAAGATAAGGAATAATTAAATTTAAACAATAGCGGCGTAACTTATTAAGTCTTTTTTTGTCAAAAAACAATATTAATTTATTTCCAAAATTTAACCTAAGCTAATATGAAGGGTAAAAATCCGAACCAGCTAGCGGAGTACAGTTGTCTTGTGTTTTTTCTGATTTTAAAGTTAGTGTTATCTTTTGTATTGGTCAATTCAGTTTACGAATTGCACCGTGATGAATTTCTGCATTTAGATCAGGCAAACCACCTCGCTGCGGGTTTCACCTCTGTTCCGCCGTTAACCTCGCTATTTTCATGGCTTATTAAAGCTTTTGGCAATGGATATTTCGTGGTAAAGCTTGTTCCTGCGTTATTAGGCGCCTTCACCATATTGTACTGCTGGAAAATTGTCGGTTTTTTAAAGGGTAACTTACTGGCCAAATGCCTGGTTGCTGTAGCTTGCCTGTGTTCTGCCATGCTTAGGCTAAATACCCTTTACCAGCCCAATTCTTTCGATGTTTTGGCGTGGACAGCTATATTCTATTATCTGTTAAAATATTTCGATAAAAACGAAGCCAGATACCTGTATGCCTTTGCCATTTTTGTCGCTTTAGGTTTTTTAAATAAATACAACATCCTTTTTCTCATAATTGGTTTACTACCAGCTATACTCATTACATCAAAACGAAAAATATTTACCGATAAACATCTTTATCTGGCCATTTTACTGGCGCTTTTAATCATTTCGCCCAATGTAATCTGGCAGATTAACAATCACTTTCCGGTGCTCGCCCACATGAAACTTTTACAGGCAACTCAATTGGTTCATGTAAACCGGATTGATTTTTTTATCGGACAGTTCCTCTTTTTTATCAATTCGATCTTTATTCTTTTAGCAGGCATTGGCAGCCTGATTTTTTATAAGGATTTCAGCAAATACAGATGGATTATTCTCTCCTACCTGTTTACACTTATTGTATTTAGCTATTTTAAGGCAAAAGATTATTATGCATTAGGCTTATATCCGGTTTTACTGGCTTTTGGTGCGCATTATTTAAGTCGGGTTTTAGCAAAGAAATATGTACTAACGGGATTACTGTTTGCTTTTAATATTGGCTCATTCATTTATTTGATACCGCTTATTATGCCAGTTTATAGTCCTGATGAAATTGTAGCACATCATAAGAGATTTGAACGGGTAGGTGCCTTGCGATGGGAAGACGGGAGAAACCACCAGCTGCCACAAGATTATGCCGATATGCAGGGCTGGAAAGAATTGGCAACACTTGTTGATGTTGCTTACGGGAAGGTTAAAGATAAATCTACCGTATTGGTACGTGCCGATAATTATGGCCAAGCAGGTGCGATTAACTATTATTCAAAATATAAAAATATAAATGCGGTATCGTACAATGCCGATTATCTTTATTGGTTTAAAATGGATAAACCGATCAAGGATTTAATTATGATCACCGAATGGAACGATGAAGATCCTCAGCGTAAGAGAGAGCAGCCATTTTTTGTCAAGATTACCAAAATTGGGGAAATAAAAACACCTTATGTGAGAGAAGAAGGTGCAGGTGTGTTTTTGCTCGAAGGTGCCAATATCAAAGTGAGCAGCATTATAAAATCAGAAATAGAAGAAGAAAAACATGACCATTAACGAAGCACAGGAAACCGTAGACCATTGGATTAAAACCACAGGCATCCGCTATTTTAACGAACTCACTAATACCGCCATTTTGATGGAAGAGGTTGGAGAAGTAGCCCGTATTATGGCCCGTAAATACGGCGAGCAGTCATTTAAAAAAAGCGACGAAGAGGTAAACCTCGCCGATGAAATGGCCGACGTGATGTTCGTTTTAATCTGTCTGGCTAATCAAACAGGCATAAACCTTACCGATGCTTTAGAAAAGAACCTTGAAAAAAAGAGCATCCGCGATGCAGATAGGCACAAGAATAATGAGAAGCTTAAGTGAATTATTGAGTGATTGAATTTTGACTGAGTGAATGAAGGGTATTTAATAGCATTCAATCATTCTTTTGGCTTAGCCAACGAACTCCATCAAACTCCTATATGCCACAAAGCGGTTTTTGTATCTTTCGTTTAGTTCAGCCTGTAAAGCAGGTGCAAATATTTCCTGGTATTTATTGTAATGATCTAATGTTTCGGCAACGTACTGTGCGCAATAGGTTACCCCTTCGTTCGGTGAGTCTACAACCTTTAATAAACGGTTGGAAATAAACATACCCGTAGCCATCACTTCAGGGATATGAACATCTTGCATCCACTGTAACCACTCTTCGGCTGCTGCATCATCAAGGATGAGCGTAACATTATATAAAAACATGGCACAAAGGTAAATAATATATAAATGTTAAAAAATTGATGATAATGGATTTTATTCTTTAAAGTGGTGTCAATCTGTTAAATTTGACGAATCCCATTGTTTTTAAGCATGATACGAACTAACGACTCTCAAAAAATAGACAATTCCACACGTAATTATATTTATACTGGGTACCTAACTGCAATTTTCGGCGGCATTTTAGGGCTGATGATTGGTTGGGATTTAATGAAGAAAAAGAGAACATTAAATACTGGCGAAAAGGTTTTTTCTTATTCACTAACCGATAGGCAGCATGGCGCCAGAATTTTAATTTTGGCAGCAATTTGCTTCGTTTTGTTGCTAACCTTAACTATTATTGCATTAGATGCCTAAGCCATCCATATCCAGAAATGATTGTCATTACCAAATCTTCTACTACAAAAGAGCTTGAAGGCATTCTTGAGCTTCAAAAGCAAAACTTAAAGAAAGATTTAACTCCAGAACAAATAAAAGAAGAAGGCTTTGTTACCGTTTCGCATTCGCTTGATGATCTGGAAAAGATGCATCGGCACGAACCCAACATTATTGCAAAAGATGAAGAATTGGTAGTGGCTTATGTGTTAGCAATGACTGAGGAATCTAAAAATGATATCCCAAGATTGGTTGAAATGTACGAAAGTTTCGATCACATGCAATATCACGGTAAATCCATTTCTTCTTATTCCTATATCGTTGTAGGGCAGGTGTGCGTTAGTCAGGCTTATCGTGGTAAAGGTTTGTTCGATCAATGTTATGGGGCTTATAAAGATTATTTTAAATCTAAATACGATTTCGCAATCACCGAAATTGCAAGCATCAATTTACGGTCAATGAATGCACATAAACGTATTGGTTTCGAGGTTATTCATACTTATACAGATCACAGCGCGGTAGAATGGAACGTTGTGGTTTGGGACTGGAAACGTTATAGCGTTTGGCGTTGAGGGTGTGGGGCAATTAACCAGTTACAACAATTAACCGATTAACCATTACGAACGCACTAATGACTAATGAACCATTGAACTAATCAAACTCCATCTCCGCGTAAATTCCTAAACCTTTTCCTGGCTTCGGCACTGAACATGCTCCCCGGGTAATCCGTAATAAGTTTCTGGAAATAGATTTTGGCCTGCGCAATGTCGTTCAATTTCTTTTCATAAAGATCGCCCAATGTAAAAAGTGCATCGTCTGTCCAAATCCCATCTTTAAAATCTTCAGTTACCTTTTTCAAGATATCGGCTGCCTTTTGGAAATCGTTGGCTTTGATGAGAATTCTTGCTTTACTCATCATTATCGCGTCGGTTAGGCTATTTTGTGGAAACGCTATCGCAATACTATCCATTTTTTTAACTGCTCGTTCAGGGAGGTTTCTGAATAAAAGCATCTCTGCATCGGCATACATTTTTAGTGCGTTGCTATCAGCAGGGGTTTGAATATTATCGTTAATCAGTAGACTCAGATTCAGCGCATCGTTTGCAATGAGTTGTGAAGTCGCAGCCTTTAAAACTAAGCATTGGCCATTGCTGTATTCGAAATTACCCTGATAAAAGGAAAGTTTTGCGCTCCTGAAGCGTGCTTCATTTCCTACGGGTTGCCCCTCAAATTGTTTGCTCACTTGCTCGTACACTAAAAAAGCTTCCCAGGGTTGGTTGGTTAAAATATAAATATCGCCTAAATCGAGTTTCAGTTGGCCTAACTCCTGATCGTTAATGCCAGGCATTTTTATGGCTTCTTCCAGTTCTTTTTCTGCACTACTGGGTTGATTTAAATAGTAAGCCTGCAAGTTTGCGAGTTTTTTTATCGCGAAAAGTGTGTTTCTGTTCTTGCCGTTTTCGTCCAGTAAGGCCTGATAATCTTTCGCTAACAGATCAAGGTCGGCTACTGTATATTTCCCGTTGGTGCGCAGGTTATACTTGGTATTGAGCATTTCTATTTTTGAAGGAAGATAATACTGGTTATCTTTTCCTTTAGTTAACAGGTAATCGTAAGCTTTAATCGCTGTTTCGTATGCGCCATTGTCAACAAATGTATAAATGGCATTAAACAAGGTACCTCCATCAGCTTTGGTGCGTTTATCGTATGCAATTAGTTGGCGCAGGGCCATATCAAATTCCTGTTGTTGAATATAGTTCCAGGTAAGTAACTGAATATAAATTTCGGCATCGGGCTCTTTCTGTATTTTCCTTAAAATGGCTGCCTGAAAGGTTTGGTAATCGTTTTTGTCCTCAAAAATAGATGCCAGTACGGCTTCAGCCTGCGGTAAAAGCTGCGGCATGGTGCCCATGGCATCAAGGTACTCTTGCATGAGCATGGGCTTATCCTTTTTAAAACGGTAGATATTTAATAGCTCAAAGGCAAAGAGTTGATCGTTGCCCAACAGTTTTCTTCCCTGCTTAAAAGTTTGAACCGCAAATTCATAATTTTCAAAACGATAAAAACTATTGGCTAAATTCCTGATCTTAAATTCATCTTTCGGAAGTTTATTAATAACATCGGTAAAAATCTTGTTTGCCGCTTGTACATCACCCTTCTCTTGATAAAGTTTGCCCAATGCTATTGGATAAACATCACCCTGTGGATTTTTTTTTATTTCCCTTTTAACCACTTTCTCCGCAACGTCATAACGCTTCAGTTTAACCAATGTATTAAAGTAAATGTCGAAATAGGCTTCGTTATTGGGTATGGCATAAAGTTTTTCCAGTAGCACAACTGCTTTTTCATAATCACCATCATTATAGTATTGAATGGCCAGGCTACTTTCATCAGGTGCAATCTGTTGATTGGGACGGAAGATTTGTGCGTTGGCCCAAAGAGATAGAAATAAGAATATGATGAAAAGCAAGCGGTTCATAAACCCTAAATTATAAGTTTTAAATGTAACATTTTAATACATCTTTAGCTAAAGCATCAATTGATATTAAACGTATTTTAAATGTTACCTGTATTTTATTTTGTAGGTATTTTATAAATACTAAATTGAACCACGACTTATTATTGATTGCATAAGTAACATTGTTGGTGTAAATCGCAGTTAAGTTGTTATGATACTTATTTTTGTCATCCCGTAAAGGATTTATTTATGCTAAAAAAGATTTTTCTATTGTTAATGGTTGCATTGATCTGGGCCTGTAAAGGCGCTAACAATGATACTATTCCTGTGGACGACTTTTTTAAAACGCAGGATAAAGCCTATTATCGCATTTCTCCGGACGGGAAAAGTCTTTCTTATTTAAAGCTTCATGATAAAAAACTTGATCTTTTTGTTGAAGATCTTGCTACTGGAAATAGTCTTCAGTTAACCCATTTGAATGGGAAGAATATTAGTTTTCATTTCTGGACCAGCAATAACGAGTTGATTTATTATACTGAAGATGAATCTAAAGAGCGTAAATCGGATATTTTCGTGATCAATAAAGATGGAAGCAAGCAGGTTCAGCTGAGTGCAAACGAGAAAAACAGGTTGAGGGTAATAGAAGATCAGTTGATTGATGATAAATACATTATTGTTGCATCCAATAAACGCGATTCGACAGTTTTCGATGTTTACCGCTTAAATGTTCGGAATGGTAAAATGGATATTGCAGCTAAAAACCCCGGCAATATTACCGAATGGATGACAGATAACAGAGGGGTGTTGAAAATTGCTGTAGCGAGTGATGGGGTGAACGAAACTTTAATGTACCGGGAAAACGAAAACCAGGCCTTTGCTCCGGTAATTACCAATAATTTCGAAACCACTTTACAGCCAGTTGCCTTCTCCGAAAGCCAACCTAATATACTTTATGTCATTTCAAATGTAAATAGGGATAAGAATGCACTAGTGGCACTCGATTTAAAAACTGGTAAAGAGAAACAAGTGCTTTTTGCAAACGATACCTTAAATGTAGTAGATGCAAAATATTCGCGACCACAAAAGAAAATGCTTTTTGTAACCTGCGAAACCTGGAAAAAGGAAAAATATTACCTGGATGACAGTACGAAGATTACCTATTCCAAAATAGATCGGCTTTTGCCAGGTACCGAATGGAAAATTATGGATAAAGATAAAATGGACAAGGTTTTTGTGGTAAGAACATTTACTGATAAAAATCCGGGTTCCTATTATCTCTATACCGTTAGCGAGAATAAACTTAAAAAACTAACTGATATTAGCCCATCTATTAAACAGGGCGATATGAGTGTCATGAAACCAATCTGTTTTAAAAGTTCGGATAATTTAACCATTAACGGTTATTTAACCTTACCCAAAAATAAAAAGGCTGTTAATTTGCCTGTAGTGGTTCTGCCACATAATGGCCCTGCAGGGAGAAATAGTTGGGGCTATAATGCAGAAGTTCAATTTTTGGCTAACCGTGGTTATGCTGTTTTGCAGGTAAACTATCGTGGGTCTACCGGCTATGGTAAATCTTTTTATGCCGCTGGTTTTAAGCAGTGGAGCGATAAAATCCAGGAAGACGTTAACGATGGTGTAAAATGGTTAATTGCCAAAAAAATTGCCAATCCTAAAAAAATCGCCATTTATGGCAATGGTTTTGGCGGTTATATTGCATTAAATTGTTTGTATAAAAATCCCGATCTTTATAAATGTGGTGGATCAAATTCAGGAGTAATCAATTTGTTTAGTTACCTGAAAACCATCCCACCGTTTTTAAAAGCGAATTTGCAGATGTATTATGAAATTGTTGGCAATCCGGTAACAGATACCGATTATATGCGGTTTGCATCACCTGTTTTCCATGCCGACCGGTTTAAAGCGCCTGTGTTTATAGCACAGAATCCTAAAGATCCTCGTGTTAATGTAGCGGAAGGTGTTCAGTTTATTAAAGAGCTGAAAAAACGGAATGTTCAGGTTACCTATATCGAAAAGGAAGAAGGTCCAAACCCTATAGTACGTCAACAAAGTAGAACTGCTCTGTACAAAGCATTAGAAGAATTTTTACAGGAAAATCTAGGTAAGAAATAGGGTATGGCCTTAGATAAAAAAAGTGGATATCGTAAAAATTTCTCGCTCGGTATAACCTTCATTGTACTCATTTCCATTCTTTTTATTCTATCGCTTTTTTTAGCGTTTAACTACAGCAAGAAATCGATTGAGAACGATTTTGTATCTGAGAAAGTAAACGTGCTAGAGCAGAGTATTAAGCCTTATAACGATTTCTTTCAGAATAAAATGCCCGAGATTTCGTATTATAGTGGCTTTTTAGATTCTTCTACAGCAGCAAAGTTTGTAGATACCGTGATGTTAAAATATCCTTTTATCTCGAAGGTTACTTTTTACGATACAGAGGTAAAGAATGTTCCCGTAAAAGATGGGATCAACGCAAACCACTTAGGTATTGGCCCTAAATCTATTTTTCAGTTTGGCAAAGGTGTTAAACCCGATTCGGTAAAATTATATTCAGAAGATGATACCAGATCTTTTAATGTGGGGAGCGATTTTAATGCAATAGCCATAAAACTTGCCACTTTTGTTGAGGATCTGGATACAGCATCGGTACCTACACAAGAGGAATTGTTTACTAATTTTTCTATCGTTAACTCGAATGAAAATAAAATCACCTATTTAAATATTCCGCGTCGGGAAGATTTAAGGGCCTATAAAGATATGATCAGACGGAAGTTAAATCCAGCGCCTGTTTATCAACAGGATGTACTGGTTTTTAATCTCGATGCACATAAAATAAAGATCATCAATACCAGGCCATTGTTGTACCAAACGATCAGGATTGAGCCGTTGACTTACGATCCGATTGATACTTCTGACGAAAATATTAATACCGAAATTGCTCTGCCGGGCGCATTTTCTGATTTTAAACTCTACCTTATTTCATCAAGATCTTACATCAAGAAAGAAATTTTTATTTACTTCATGCCGATCGCCCTGGTGCTTTTATTGGTATACGGCGTACTTTTATTGGTTGCTTTTTTGATTTACCGTAACCTGAATATCAATAGCAAAATGTTTAAGCTGCAGTACGATTTTGTGAATAACCTTACGCATGAGTTTAAAACGCCCGTCAGCGTGATTAAGATTGCGGGAAACAATATTAAAAGTGCTACTACATTAAGCCAGAGGGAACAGCAACTTTATGGCAAGATACTGGATGAAGAAGCCGACAAGCTGAATGGCTTAATGAACAAATTACTGGCCTTTACGCAGATTGAAAATAAGGCGATTAAGCTGAATCAGGAAGAAGTTAATATTGTAGATTTTATTGAAAGTACCATCGAATCGCATACATTAAAACATCCCGATTTTAATATTACCTACGAGGTGGTGGGCTTTAAAACCTTTATTACCGATCCGGTATTATTGGGGAGTTTATTCGATAATCYGGCAGAGAATGCCTACAAATATTCGAAACCAGAACAGAAAAAATTACACATTAGTGCAAAGTTGATTAAAGGGGTGCTGGTTTTTCGGTTTGCCGATAAGGGAATAGGTATCGCAGCATCAGAATTAAACAATATATTTAAGAAGTTTTTCAGGATACAGAATGAATATAACCAAATGGGCAGTGTAGGCCTGGGTTTGGCATTCTGCAAAGAACTGGTTAACTTTATGGAGGGAGAAATCTCTGTAAAAAGTAAAGTAGGAAGTGGTACTGAATTTAAGATTGTGCTGCCTTATAATAGTTAAATTTTAGGAGTTGGAAGGTTGTAAAGTTGAGTTTAACCCTTTAAACATTACAGCGTTTCAACATTACAACCGCATATAAAACACACATACAAATGTCAAAAGAAGTAAAAATATTAATTGTAGAAGATGATGAAAATCTTCGCTTTCTTGTGGCCCACCGTTTAAAGGCTGAAGGTTATACTGTGCTTGAAGCAAATGATGGCGAAGCTGGTGAAAGAATGATTGTTGCCGATCAGCCTGATATTGTTTTATTGGATTGGATGATGCCGGGTAAACAGGGTGCCGAAGTTTGTGAGAATGTGCGCAAGCAAGGATTCGAAAACCTGATCATTATGATGACTGCTAAAGCGCAGGATGTTGATAAAATTGACGCCTATAACTTTGGTGCATCTGATTATATTACCAAACCATTTAATATGGATGTTTTGGTTGCGATGTTGGAGAGTAAGGTGAAATTTATTGTGAATAAAGATACGGCCGAAATTCACCGTTTTGGTAATATGGAACATCATCCAAACATCCACACGTTGTTTAGGGATGGAAAGAAGATCGAGTTAACGATATTGGAAAACCGTATCCTCCTTTATTTCTTGCGCAACCCAGGTAAAGTTATCAACCGTGATGAATTGATGTTGGTGGTGTGGGGCTACAACTCTGATGTGAATACAAGAACGCTTGATATGCATATTGTGCGTTTACGTAAGAAGATAGAATTGAACCCTGATAATCCGCAGTTATTACAAACTGTTAGGGGGGTAGGTTATCGCTTTAACGCGGGATAAATATAATTCTTGAATGAGAGAATGATTGAATTAGCGAATGTTTTAGGCCTGATGCCGATATTCTCTCATTCAATCATTCAAAACTCACTCATTCAAAACTCACTCATGTTTAGTCTAAGCCCTCTTCAAAGTAAATATTGTAATCTCAGGTAAAATACCAACCCTGCCCGGATAACCTAAAAAGCCATAGCCCACATTAACATAAAGCTGTTGTTTTTGCTCCTGGTACAAACCCGCCCATTCTTTGTAAATGTATTGCACCGGGCTCCATTGAACCTCTTTGAAACGAACGCCAAACTGCATTCCGTGGGTGTGTCCGCTAAACATCGCATCTATTTGTGGATATTTCTTTAAAACCTCTCCACGCCAGTGCGAAGGATCGTGACTAAGCAAAAGTTTAACCGGTAAATCGTCTGTATGCTGAACTGCAAGCTCCATTTTTCCATATTTAGGGAAGCGGCCCATTCCCCAGTTTTCAATACCTAAAATCCCGATTTCTTCTCCATCTACTTTTAATCTCCGGTTTTCGTTCATTAGTAAATCGTATCCCATTACTTTATGCACATCAACCATATCTTTCAGGTTTTTTACCTTGGCAGGAGAAGATTCTTTGCCAAAAAAATAATCACCATAATCGTGGTTTCCCAATGTTGAATATACACCTAGAGGTGCTTTTACTTTCGAAAATATATCCTGATAATCTCTTACCTCGTTGGTAAGGTTATTCACTAAATCGCCGGTGAAAAAAACGAAATCGGGTTTCTCGCCCAATAGCATTTCTACACCGCCCTTTACGGCTGTTTTATTGTAAAAGCTTCCAGAGTGGATATCCGAAATCTGCCCCATGGTAATGCCGTCGAAAGCTTTGGGTAGGTTAGGGAGGATTAAATTTACCCGTCGTACCTGATAATCGTATGCGCCAGAAATAATGCCCCAGCTTAATGAAGTTAAGGGTACTGCTGCTGCCACCAATCCGGCCTTAACCAAAAACTCAGAGCGTGAAATGGGTTCTGCTGTTGTATTTTGTGCTGTAGAAACTTCACTTTTTTTGTTCCTCCTGAAAAATTTAATGAATAACCTTCGTAAATCATCCAAGATCAAAAATGGAAGCATAGCCAGTTTACAGGCAACGGTTAAAAAGAAGGCAACCAAAATAATAGCTCTTAACGTAAGGAAAAGGTTGAGGTAAATGCCGCAGAAAACGCCGAAAATTAAGAGTAGGCTATAACTCCAATAGGCAATAGCGAATACTTTTTTAGTGGTCGGTTTCCATTTTTTAAAAACAGCGATTATGGCTTTGTAACAATAAATATCAAAAGCAATGATGAATATGCAGGCGGCAATGATGAAAGGTAGTCTTCCCATACGATCGGGTTATTCGGGTTAAATTAAAAAATAAGACAGGTTCTTTTGACCCGTCTAAATTAAGTATTTGAAGTAAATATATTATTTAATATTCGTTGAGGATGATCTAAAAAGGCTTTGTAAACCCTGTAAACTTCCGATTCCTCATATTTAACCTTAGCTATTTTATTTCCCGACATTTCGTATATCCAGGCATTGGGGTAGGATAATAAGATCGGAGAGTGTGTGGCTATAATGAATTGGGCATTTTTGTTTACCAGATTATTAATTTTGGATAACATGGCTATTTGTTTAGTAGCAGAAAGCGCCGATTCGGGCTCATCGAGGATATAAACACCATTGCCCCAAAATCGGTTCGTAAATAGTGACCAAAACGATTCCCCGTGCGATTGTTCGTGTAAGGAAATATGCCCATATGATTCTATCGCTTGCAATTTATCAACCTCACTAGCAACATTATAAAAACTTTCTCCCCTTAAAAAGAAACCATCCTTAATTTGTTTAAAACTTTTAGTTATCGCTAAATAACTATGCAAAACTGAATGTGTTTCTGAAGTTCTAAAGTTGAAGTTTTTACTGCCACCCTCTGCATTGAAACCAAGATAAACTGCAATAGCTTCAATCAGGGTCGATTTTCCAACCCCGTTTTCGCCAGTAAAAAATGTAACATTAGGATGGAAGTCTAACTTTTCAAAAGATTTTAAGCATGGAATATTAAACGGATACCCATTAGGAAGGTTCTCTTGTTTTAACCTTAGCGATAAAAGATATCCGTTAAACTCCATTGATTTTATCTGAAATCGTCTTCGTCCTCTTCTTCGTCAAATTCGGCGTTAAATAAACTGCCAAACATATCAGAGAAACCGAAGCCGCCATTTAAATAATTTTTGCTTAATTGCGAATATTCAGCTAAACCATGCAATACGAACTCCATTAACAATAAAGTTTGATTTTCGCTTAATTTAGGATGAAACTTCTTTACCAGATCGTATAAACTTGGGACCAGCATCAGCGCTTTTTTATACTGTGCATTGGTTAAAGCATCGGTAACATCTACATTGTTGCCTTCCGTAAACCATTCAGTTACTTCGGTATAAGGATTGGCCGTTTTACTTTTCTTTGCTTTTTCAGGATCAGGGAAGTAACGCGCAAACAACGTTTTAACCGCTTTACCGATTAAGGTTGTAGCTACATGCGCTGGCCCTTCCAGTTCGCCTTCGTAAACCAGTTCTATTTTACCGGTTATTGCCGGGATAATTCCTGCAAGGTCAGATAAACGTACAAAAGTATTTTTCTCGTCTGCAATCAGCATTCTTCTTTCAGCCRTGCTGATTAAATTTTCATAAGCCGAAATGGTTAATCTGGCTGAAACACCCGATTTCTGATCGATATATTCACTTTTACGTGCCTCAAAAGCAATCTGCTCGATTAAATCCTTTACCAAACCATCGGCCTCAATATTGGCTTTTTGATCGGTGGTTAATTTTGCCTCTTGAAAAGTAATTTTGCGCGAAATTTCGATGGTTTTAGGATAGTGCGTCAAAATCTGACTTTCAATCCTATCTTTCAAAGGTGTAACAATGCTTCCACGGTTGGTGTAATCTTCAGGGTTTGCGGTAAATACAAACTGAATATCCAGGGGTAAACGGAGTTTAAAACCACGGATCTGGATATCTTTCTCCTGCAGCATGTTAAATAATGCCACCTGGATACGGGCCTGTAAATCCGGAAGCTCATTAATCACGAAAATGCTGCGGTGTGCACGCGGAATTAATCCAAAGTGGATTACACGCTCATCATTATAGGTTAATTTCAATGTTGCGGCTTTAATGGGGTCAACATCGCCAATTAAATCGGCAACAGTAACGTCGGGCGTGGCCAGTTTTTCGGTATACCTTTCGCTACGGTGCAACCAGGCAATTCCGGTATCATCTCCTTTTATGGCAATTTCGTTTTTAGCATACCAAGAAATCGGGTTCAACGGATCATCAAAAATTTCACTCCCGGCCACGTATGGTACATATTCATCCAATAGGTTTACCATTAAACGGGCAATCCGTGTTTTAGCCTGCCCACGCAAACCTAAAAGTAAAATATTGTGGCGCGATAAAATGGCCGTTTGCAATTCAGGAATCACCGTTTCATCATAGCCGATAATGCCCTCAAAATCGGTTTTTTTATCGCGGAGAACTTTAATCAGATTTTCCCTAAGCTCTTCCTTTACAGATCTCGATTTATATCCTGTGGTTTTTAATTCGCCTAATGTGGTGTTTTGCATCTTTTAAAATGGGTTTAAGGTTTAAGGTTTAGGGTTTAAGGTTGCAGCACGCAACATCAATCGCTAAATCTTCCCTTGTTTAAATGTTTCTAAGACTCGTTAAATAGGTCTTTTCGGCTTTAGGTTTTACCTTAAACCTTCCACCTTTTGCCCTCTACCTTATTTAACCGTCTTACGTCTGTTTTTAATGTAATCTTCAAAAATGTATTCGCCCAAGCCATTTAATGAGCTATAAAAAGCCCTGCCGCCATTAATTTCTGTAAACTGGCGCACAAACTGTTGCAGGTAAGGGTCTTTGGCAATCATAAATGTAGTAATCGGGATCTTCAGGCGCTTACATTGGGCAGCCATGTTTAAGGTTTTATTAATTACCTTCCTATCCAAACCCATACTGTTTTTATAGTATTTGCCATTTTCTTTTAAGCAGGTTGGTTTTCCGTCGGTAATCATGAAAATCTGCTTATTATGCGTTTTCCTGCGACGGAGTAAATCAGCAGCCAATTCTAATCCCGCATAAGTATTGGTATGGTAAGGACCAACCTGTAAATAAGGTAGGTCTTTCACGCTAATTGGCCAGGCGTCATTTCCGAAAACCACAATGTCTAAAGTATCTTTAGGGTATTTCGTTTTAATCAGCTCGGCCAAAGCCATCGCAACTTTTTTTGCAGGGGTAATCCGGTCTTCGCCATATAAGATCATCGAGTGCGAAATATCGATCATCAATACGGTAGATGTTAAGGTTTTAAAATCCTTTTCCTCTACTTCCAGATCGCGATCGGTTAAGGTGAAATCACCAATCCCATGGTTAATCTGCGCATTGTGGATAGAAGCCGTCATATCAATCTGATCCAAACTATCCCCAAAGCTGTATTCGCGTCTATCGGCATTTTTTTCTTCACCAACTCCTGATTGGTTACTGTTGTGATTTCCCCGTCCTGACTTTTTTAGTTTCCCGAAAATTTCATCAAGGGCCGATTTGCGGATAGTCTGTTCGGTTTTGGCTGTAATTTTAAATTCCCCAGATTGATTGTCTTCCGTAAGATAACCTTTGTCTTTCAGATCGTCGATAAAATTACCAATGCCGTAATCGTTATTGGTTAGTTTATATTGTTTGTCGAGCTCGTTCAGCCAGCTTAAAGCCTCTGCTGCATCTCCAGCTGTATAATTCAGCAGTTCGCTAAATAATTTCAGCAACTCATCAAACCCACCCTTTGGCGTATCGCCCGGCTTATAATCAGAAAAACGAAAACCTCTCATGTGCTTGTATTAACGATTTATCGAAGATAAAAGTTTCGCTTTGTATTAATTTAAGCGCGGTGTCATATTTGGAACAAAGCAGAAAGGTAAAAGACCAAAGCAGATTGAACTGCAAATTGCCAATTTAAAACTGTCAAACTGATCTGGGCGTTTCCCAATCCCGTGAAAAACGGGAAAGGGGCGGGCTTTTCAGGGCTGCGCTTCGCTTCGGTACCGATAAAGACCTGTGAAACAAGCAAGCATACCGTAATTAAATAAAAACAGATGCTTAATCGGTACTGAACCCTTACAATCCCTAACGCAAAACCCACCGTTTTAGGGTAGACCTCGCAGGTTTTTAAAACCTGCGAGGTCTACGAAGGCTTACCCCAAGGCCATATGATAAATCTTTTTATTGTACTCTGGATTTGCGCCAGGCTGAGAGGCTACAAATGCCCCAACTTTGCAGGCGTTATCTAATGTGGTCTCCATAGGGTAACCTTGTAGGTAACAGGCAATAAATGTGGCTAAAAAGGCATCACCGGCACCAACTGTATCGGCCACTTGTACTTTGTAACCAGCATGTTTAAACAACTTGCCATCTTTTAACACACAGGCGCCTTTATCACCAAGTGTGAGACAGATGATTTCAATGTTAAACTGACTGGAAAGTTGCTTTAAAAGTTGCTCATCGGTATTGCCAGTTAAAGCAAACGCTTCTTTCACCCATAAAATTTCATCTTCATTTATTTTTAGGATATCCGCTTTTGCCAAAAGCGTTCCAATTAATTCTTTTGTATAAAAAGGAGCACGGAGGTTTATGTCAAAGATTTTAGTCTTTGCATTTTCTAAGAGCGTAAGGATAGTTTTTTTAGATTCTTCCGCTCTACAGGTTAAGCTGCAATATACCAATGCATCTGCCTGTTTTACGGCGGCTATGTTTTTATCGTTGATTTTGATGTCATCCCATGCTACAGGTTGTTTAATCGTATAAGTGGCCTGATGGTTTTCATCCAACCGCACAACAACCGTACTGGTTGGTAACTCGGTGTTTACCTGAATCAAATCAGTTGCAAAATGACTGCTGGCTAGAAAATCAAATAGCTCTTTTCCATTTTCATCATCACCAATTGCGCTAATAAAACTGCTATCTATACTTTGTTTATGCAAATTAAGCGCAACGTTCATGCTCGAGCCGCCAGCTTTTTTACCCTCTGGGAAAACATCCCAGAGTATTTCGCCAATTGTGATTACTTTATTTTGCATAGGAGATTTATAGATATGTAAATAAAGAATTTTTACGCATGGAACAAAATAATTTGTTTCTTATCTTTAATTTTTACCTCAACTTAAATAACCATGAAAAGAATACTTGTAATTGCATTGTTTTTAACTTCTTTTAGCGCTTTTGCTCAAAATGCAAATGATAAACAAGCCATACTTAATTTACTCGAAAAGCAACGCACGGATTGGAACAAAGGCGATGTTGAAGCCTTTATGCAGGGTTATGAAAAATCGGATAGTTTACTTTTTGTAGGTAAAAACGGGCCAACTTATGGCTGGCAGAAAACATTGGATAATTATAAGAAGGGCTATCCGGATAAATCGGCAATGGGTTTTTTGGTGTTTGGAATTAAAAAGGTCGATTTTTTAAAGCCTGATCTGGCTTTTATATTGGGCAGTTGGAATGTTAAACGCGAAAAAGATGAACTTAAAGGATATTTTACCTTGTTAATTAAAAAAATTAAGGGCGAATGGAAAGTAGTTGCTGATCATAGCAGCTAAGGATGGAAGGTTTTGATCAAATCGTCATTCTCAACTTGATTGGGAATCGTAATGCAATAAGCTTATAGAATTGTCATCCTGAGCTTGTCGAAGGACCTGCCATAGCCCGTATAAGGCGTTTCGACAAGCTCAACGTGACAAACCTAATGAAACTAGGTTTATAATACAGCCTCTAGAATAAATTTAATGGCGATGAAATCGCCACTTTCATGCATCCCGATTGCAAATCGGGACAATTATTACTCCCCCAGCTTAAAATCCTTATAATAATAATCCTTATCTGCATCTGTTAACTGGCGGATTACCCTACATGGATTTCCTGCGGCAAAAACATTATCAGGAATATCCCTGGTTACAATACTACCTGATCCGATGACCACATTAGATCCGATTTTTACCCCTGGATTAATCACTACATTTCCACCGATCCAAACACTGTTGCCAATGGTCACTTCCTGTGCCCATTCATATTCCTGATCGCGTAAATGTGCATGAATAGGATGGCCTGCGGTATAAATAGCCACATTTGGTGCAATAAAAACGCTATTGCCAATGCGTACCTTGGCGCAATCTAAAATAACAAGGTTAAAATTTGCGTAAAAATTATCGCCAATTTCGATGTTGTAGCCATAATCGCATCTAAATGGAGGTTCCACATAAAACATCCGCTCTGTTTTCCCGAATAACCTTTTTAATAACTCTTTTCGTTGTTTGATAAATTTTGGCGCTAGGTTATTAAACTCGAAAACAATTTCACGCGCTTTTAATCTTTCTTTTGATAGTTCTTCGCCGCCAGCCAGATAGGCTTTGCCAGCCAGCATTTTTTCTTTTTCGCTAAGGATATTGTTTTCCATCTTAGGTGTCTGATTTTTAATTTCAGGTGTTTAAGCGCAATAATAACAAAAACGGGGCTATCGTAACCGATGCCCCGTTGTATTTTACTTTTTCAATACTTTTCTATGGTCTGCCTTTGGCTAAAGCCCTTTCGGCAATTTTAACTGCTTTTTTCTCTCTCCAGTGGGCGTATTTTTCTTTAAAAGTCATTTTGATTAAACTGTCTATCGCACCG
>NZ_JBFTRT010000003.1:0-30312 GCF_056399685.1 Pedobacter sp. 01N416 | reverse complement strand
AACTATACAGAAACCGAGCCACAGGGATAATGGAAAGCTGCAAACTATGCGGCAGGCAACTGGCAAACAGGTAATGCACCAATAGGAGATGATGCTAAAAATGTGAAAACATTATGGAAATCGCATGATATCTGGGTAAGAAGAACCTTTAACGTAGCTAATCCCGCATCAATAAACGAACTGTTTTTAAAAATAAACCACGATGATAATATTGAGGTTTACCTAAATGGGAAGAAAATCTATACCAAAGAAGGCTGGACCAATAATTTCCAATATATTGCCTTAAGTAATAGTGATAAAAGTGCTTTAAAATCCGGACCGAATGTAATCGCCATCCACCTCATTAATACTGCAGGTGGCCGTTTTCTCGATTTTGGTTTAGTAGAAAAGCTAAAAGACAATGCAGAAAAAGTACAGATAGCCAAACAGAAAAGCGTTGATATTAATGCCACACAAACCATTTATAACTTTACCTGCGGGAAGGTTGATTTAAAATTAACTTTTACCTCTCCCTTGTTAATGAACGATTTGGGTTTATTTGCCCGTCCGGTTTCTTACGTTTCCTATCAGGTAAAAGCAAATGATGGTAAAACCCACCAGGTAAAAGTATACCTCAGTGCATCGTCAAACATTGCGGTTTATCGTCCTACGCAAGAAGTTACAGCAAGCAAATACAGCACGGCCAAATTATCGGTATTAAAAACGGGAACGGTTGAGCAGCCGGTTCTTCAAAAAGCAAGTGACGATATGCGGATCGATTGGGGTTACTTTTACGTAGCTGCACCAAAAACCAGCAACGCCATCCAGTTTGTAACAGCCGAAAAAGATGCTGCCGATGCTTTTAGAAAAGGAAATTCAGCTTCAACCGCTAAGCAGGGCAAAATGCTCGCATTAAATACTGTTATCCCGTTTGGAACAGTGGGTAAAGCTGCGGTAGAAAAATATGTTGAACTGGGCTATGATGAAATTTATGCTGTTCAATACTTCAATAAAAATTTAAGGCCATGGTGGAATACCTCAGGTAAAGAAACCATCGAAGCGCAACTAACCGCGGCTGCAGACGAGTATAAAAACGTGATTCAGAAGTGTGAAGCTTTTAACAAAACTTTGTATGCCGATGCCTTAAAATCAGGTGGTAAAGAGTATGCCGATTTATGTGTTTTAGGTTATCGCCAGAGCATTGCTGCACATACCTTGGTAAAGAGCCCGCAGGGTGAAATTTTATGGTTATCTAAGGAAAACAACAGTGGTGGTTTTATCAATACGGTTGATGTAACTTACCCTTCGGCACCATTGTACCTGATTTATAATCCTGAACTGTTACAGGGCATGTTGAATGGTATTTTCTATTTCAGCGAAAGCGGAAAATATCCTCACCCTTGGGCAGCTCACGATCTGGGAACCTATCCGTTAGCAAACGGACAAACTTATGGCGAGCCAATGCCTGTAGAAGAATCGGGCAACATGATTATTTTAACTGCAGCAATTGCCAAAGCACAGGGGAATGCCAATTATGCCAAAGCGCATTGGAAAACCTTAACCACCTGGGTTGATTATTTAACCAAAGAGGGCTTAGATCCAAAAACGCAGTTATGTACCGATGATTTTGCTGGTCATCTGGCCCGTAATGCCAACTTATCGGTAAAAGCGATTGTAGGTATAGCCTGTTATGCGCAGATGGCCAAAACATTAGGTTATGATGATGTAGCCCAAAAATATAGGGCTATTGCCGAAAGTATGGTGCCAAAATGGATAGAAATGGCCGATGCTGGCGATCACTACGCCTTAACTTTTGATAATAAAAATACATGGAGCCAGAAGTATAACCTGGTTTGGGATAAGGTGCTGAAGTTAAACCTGTTTCCGCAAAAGATATACGAAACCGAAACCAAATATTACCTGACTAAACAAAATAGATATGGTATTCCGTTGGATAGCAGAAAGGCCTACACTAAAAATGACTGGATCTTGTGGACTGCTACTTTTGCACCTACACAAAGAGAATTCGAAGCTTTGGTTCACCCGGTTTACAAACACGCTATCGAAACTGAGTCGAGAGTGCCTTTAAACGATTTTTATGATTCAAATACCGGTATCCGCGATAATTTTAAAGCCCGGAGTGTAGTAGGCGGTTTTTACATGAAAATGCTTGCCGATAAATTAGCTGGCAAATAAATTTTACCCCTTAAAATTAACAATTAAAGGCTCTGCATTTTTGTAGGGCCTTTTTTATGTTTGATAAGAGCGCGATCGTCATGCTGTCCCGAATGTTCGGGATCAGCATCTTTCCCGCTATAAAGATCCTGAAATGAATTCAGGGTGACGGCACGAATGGAAAAATGCATAAACTTAATGTAGGGTTGGCCATAGCAATCTATTCCTTAGTCTGTGTTCTCACAAACCGAATAAACAGCTTATGTATACAAGCAAAAAAAGCTATTTGAGTAGCTATTAGAATTAGAAAATGACTGGCCTGTGGTTCTTGGAGGCGGTTAGTCCTGCTTTACGCTTTACTCCGTTGCAATCGTGTTCGCTCCAATCAGGTTTAGGAACAAGGGTTTCTGCACCCAACAACCCCGAAAATGAAATGCTGTTTTGGSCCAATAGCCCYGGTTGCAGCGTTACCCTGCAGCAACGAGGMACGAGGAAGCGAAGCGTATAAGCGTAAAACGGGAAGAAACTTATTGATTTGTACTGGCCTYGCGCTCCAAATGAAAATTGGTGTTTTTAAACTAGGAAATTATCCTATCGGTTGGTGTCTCACCGACCGAAATAAAATCATAGCGTTTGTTGTAAGATTACTTCTTCGGCTGAAATAGCTCATCACAATAATGATTTATCTGATCAAAACTCAAACTCCAGCTGATTACTTTCTGGCTTTTCAATCTCTACATCATCATAAAAACGCGATAAGGTAATGCCCAAAAGCCTCACCTGCGTTGTGCCGATAGCGGCCTCTTCCAAAAGTTTAATCGCTTCAGCATAAATTACCTCTGCTTTGTTTATCGGTTGGGCAAAAGACCGGCTGCGCGTAATCAGTTTAAAATCGGCAAACTTGATTTTTAGGGTTACCGTTTTTCCACTGAGTTGATATTTTTCCAAACGTTTGGCCACGGTTTCACTGATCTGTTTTAACAGATCGTGCATCACCGAATCTTCATTGGTATCTTCCGAAAAGGTATCTTCTGCACCAACTGATTTGGTTTCGCGATTCGACTGAACGGGGCGTTCATCAATACCACGAACAATTTTATAATAAAATCTTCCCGATTTCCCGAATTGGGCAACAAGCTGGGCTTCAGTTAATTTTTTTAAATCTGCACCTGTATTAATCTGCATGGCCTTCATTTTGGCGCCGGTAACTTTGCCTACCCCAAAAAATTTTTCAACCGGGAGTTTTTCCATAAAAGACTCAATTTTCGATGGGCCAATAAAAGTTAAACCATCCGGTTTGTTCATATCTGAAGCTACTTTGGCCACAAATTTATTGATCGATACGCCTGCCGAAGCCGTTAAGTTTAACTCATTTTTAATCGCATCTTTAATGGATTGAGCAATATCAATAGCCGATCCGATTCCGAGCTTGTCTTCCGTTACATCAAGGTAAGCTTCATCCAGCGAAAGGGGTTCTATAATATCGGTGTACCGGCTAAAAATTTCCCTAAGCGCTTTCGAAACCGCGGTATAGGCATCAAAACGGGGGTATACGAAAATTGCTGTCGGGCAAAGCTGGTAAGCTTTACTGCTCGACATTGCAGAGCGGATTCCATATTGCCGCGCTTCGTAACTGGCTGTAGAAACTACGCCTCGGCTATCGGTGGTATGCCGATATACCGGAATGGGGAGGAGATATAGCCGATCTGCAAATGGTAGAGGGTGCCGATGAATTATTGAACTGGATAGCGATTGCCGGGGATGAATGCAAATTACTGATGGCTGATGTGCCTATTGAAAATGCCGAAATTTTAGATCTTGTTTATGTCCGGGAAGAGAATTTGGGCGGTGGTGGCGACTATCTGTTAGAAAAATTTAGAGGAGAATTTAAGAACCATAAACTTTGGCTTTGCCAGGTAACGGAATTTGTTTTTAAGCAATTGCCTGAACGGATTTATTTTAAGGAGATTAGTTAAGTGTGATCATTAAGATTCTATTATGTAAACCTCCCTTACGTTCGTCATCCTGAACTTGTTTCAGGATCCATTTAACTGCAATTCTTTTAATATTGATTCACCATTATTAATTTTTCCCTAACAGGATCATCATGCAAAAGACCCTGAAATAAATTACCTTCGGTGAGCTAGCTTAAGGCTCGGTTTACTCAGTAGCTTTCCGCTTCGCTACAGGTCAGGGTGACGGTTCTAGGTAATATCAAACTAATCTAACAATACCTCTACTTTATTAAGTAAGGAGTCCATCTCGAATGGTTTTTCCATAAAATCATTGGCACCGGCATCTAGCGCAGATTGTCTGATGTCTCTACTGGCCGAGATCATTAAAATAGGGATTTCCTTAAACTGAGGGTCGTTTTTAAGCTGTTTGCATATATCCCTGCCATCGTGTCCACTCATCCAGATATCGAGCATAATTAGATCTGGCTTATTTTTTACTGCATCTATTACCGCCCCGCCATCATATGTAAATTCAACATCATAACCCATCACTTCTAAAATCATCGTCACAGCATCAACAATTCCTTCGTCGTCATCGGCTATGAGTATTTTCTTATTTGCCATTTTGTAAATTTTATTTCATATTGTTTTGTTTTTCAATCGGTAAATGAGAAGATGGTTAAGAGCGTATAATTATTAAAGCGGTAAAGATGCTTTTTGTTTTWAAAAAAATGAATATTTATTTAAACAATTTTACCATTGGCCGATTAAAGATTTTGAGGCTGAATTTCACAGCCGATTATCTGGCCATATAAATTGGACACGAAATGTATAATTTTAAAGCTTATAAAATATTTCGGATATTTAAAGTTTATATTTACAGCATTAATTCAAATTAATTGGGTTCAATGGCCAAAAATGGATAGTATTAATATTAAGAAGTTAGCAGAAGCTTTAAAATTATCTACTTCTACAATTTCGAGGGCTTTTAGGGATAATAGTGACATTAATGCGGCTACCAAAGCGCGTATATTAGCCAAAGCAAAAGAATTAAACTATCAGCCCAACCACTACGCCAGTAATTTAAGGGAGCAAAAAAGTAAAACCATTGCCGTTATTGTACCCGAATTGGCCAATAATTATTTCTCACAGGCCATTCACGGTATTGAACGCGTAGCCAGAGAAAATGGCTACCATATTCTGATTTACGTAACGGATGATGATTATAAAAAAGAAGTAACTTTTATCCGCCATTTGCACAATGGTAGGGCCGATGGTATTGTAATGTCGGTTTCAGGAGAAGCTAACGATCATAATTACCTTAATAAATTTGGAAGTAAAAGGCTGCCTTTGGTGTTTTTCGATCGGATTTACGAAGATATTGATACGCCAAGGGTAATTACAAATGATTATAACAGCAGTTTTCTGGCAACTGAGCATTTAATAGAGCAGGGCTGCAGTAGAATTGCCTACCTGGTGGTGAATAAAAGTTTATCGATAGGTAAAACACGCATGCAGGGCTATCTTGATGCATTGGCTAAACATCAGATTCCTTTCGAAGAAAACCTGATAGTTGATTGCAGTAACAGTTACGAAGAAAATAGCATTATCATTAAAGAGGCGTTAACGCAATTGAAACCGGATGGTGTTTTTACCTCAGTAGAACGTTTGGCCTTTGCCACTTACTATGCGTGTTACGATCTCAATATCAACATCCCAAAAGATTTAAAGGTGATCAGTTTCTCCAGTTTGGAAATTGCTCCTTTGTTAAATCCCTCACTCACTACAATCACTCAACCCGCTACCGAAATAGGAGAGGAAGCGGCTAAATTACTGTTTACTATTTTAGATGATCATGCCGATAAGAACCTACCAAATGAGGTGGTTTTAGAGTCTAAAATTATCAAGCGGAATTCGACCGTAAACGGGTAAAAAAAGCCCTTAAAAAGGGGGTGATTTTCAGCTTAAAATTTTCAAAAATTTTTGTCACTTAGTGTAAAATACGCAGAATTCTGACTTATTTTCGGGAACGTTCCCGAAAGATGTTTGAATTTCGCTCCAATTTTTTCGGGAACGTTCCCGAAAAAAGCTTCAAAAATGACTTAGTGTAATATTTACACTTTAAATTAAAATTTAACATTTTTAATTTATTGATTATCAGATTATTGGAAATTTAAAAATTATTTAATATAGATTTTTATTTGGGGCGAAAAGCTGATTTTTACATTGATTTTCTTGTTGATATTTTGGCCCGAAATATATTTTTTAAATAAATTTTGAAATATCATTAACAGCTGTAAATTAGGCCTATGTGTAAATCACTATAATATTTAACCAAATTTTTATACTTAAACGAGCTTCAAATATGAGAGTATTTTACCTGTTAAAACAGGGGCTTTTGGTGCTGTTAGTTTTTTCAGCATTAATGGTAAAAGCACAAACCGGATCGGTATCTGGTAAAGTGCTTGATGAAACCGGCCTGCCATTACCTGGCGCTTCTGTAGTTGTAAAAGGAACAACAAGAAGTACATCAACAGATGCTAATGGTAATTATAAACTAGCAGGTTTATCGAATGGTTCGATAACGCTATCTGCAAGTTTTATCGGTTATCAAACCCTTGATAAAGCTGTAAGCATTTCAGTAAATGCTACTGTTAATTTTCAATTGGCCCCCGATGCACAAAAACTGAATGAAGTTGTGGTAATCGGTTATGGTACTGCAGAAAAGAAAAACCTAACCGGGTCTATTACCACAGTAAACTCGAAAGATTTTCAGAAAGGTACCATTACTACGCCTGAACAATTGATCCAGGGTAAGGTAGCAGGGGTGAACATTATCTCTAATAGTGGTCAACCTGGAGTAGGTAGCCAAATCCGTATCCGTGGTGGGGCATCATTAAATGCAAGTAACGATCCTCTTATCGTAATTGACGGGGTTCCCTTCAGTGGTAACGCTATTGGTAATGCGCCAAGCCCTTTATCATTGGTCAACCCGAACGATATCGAAACCTTTACCGTTTTAAAGGATGCAAATGCAACAGCTATTTATGGTTCGAGGGCATCGAACGGGGTAATTTTAATTACGACCAAAAAAGGTGCATCAGGTGCACCGGTGTTTAATTTTAGCACCAACAATTCTATCGCCACGGTTGCTAAAAAGGTGGATATCCTTTCTTCAGGCCAGATCCGTGATTTCGTAAATGCGAACCCCAATGCCAGTTATGACGATGGTAAAAAATTTACTTCGTTACTGGGCAGTTCAAATACCGATTGGCAGGATGAAATTTATCAGAACGCATTTTCTACCGATAATAGTTTAAGCATTGCAGGCTCATTTAAAGGGGTTCCTTACCGTGTTTCTGCTGGTTATTTAGATCAGCAAGGCCTTTTGATTACCGATCATTTTTCTCGTGGAACCGGTGCAATCAGCATTTCGCCAAAATTATTCCAGGATCATTTAAAAATCGACTTAAACTTAAAAGGTGCGTTAACCCAGTCGCATTTTGCCAATGCCGGTGCTGTTGGTGCTGCTATCCAGTTCGATCCAACACAATCAGTAAACGCAAGTAATAGCTTTGGTAACTACTTCGAATGGTTAAGAAGCGATGGTACGGTAAATCCGAATGCACCTCGCAACCCGGTAGGTTTAATCAGGCTGAACGATAACAATGGTAATGCCGAAAGAAGTTTTGGTAACGCACGTTTCGATTACTCTTTCCACTTTTTACCAGAATTGCACGCTAATTTAAATTTAGGTTACGATCTGTCTAAAGGTTATGGTGATGTGCGTATTCCGGTTTATGCTGCACAGAGCATTTCAACTTTAGGATCATACACCCATTCTTTGAATACAGAAACCAACAAACTTTCTGAGTTTTATTTAAACTATGCACACACTGTAGAGAGCATTAAAAGCCGTTTTGATGTAACTGCAGGTTACGGATATTACGATAACTCGAAAACCGGTTTCAACTTTACTTCTTACAAAGGCACCGGAGAGGCGTTGGTAACACCTGTTTTCCCTTTCTCTACCGATCGTGATAAATTACTTTCTTACTACGGAAGGTTTATTTATACTTTGGCAGATAAATATATTTTATCTGGAACATTAAGGGCTGATGCTTCTTCAAAATTTGCAGCGCAAAACCGTTGGGGCTATTTTCCTTCAGCTGMTTTTACCTGGAGAATTTCAAACGAGAATTTCTTGAAAAACAGCTCATCGGTTTCTGATTTAAAACTCCGTTTAAGTTATGGTCAAACAGGTAATAAAGATGGTATTGGCTATTACGATTACCTATCTAAATATTATGCCAATAGCAATACCGGCCAATACCAGATCGGTAATACTTTTTATAACTATTATACTCCGGCAGCTTACGATCCTGATCTGAAATGGGAAACTACTACCACCTATAATGCAGGTTTGGATTATGGCTTTATGAAAGGCCGTTTATACGGAAGTATCGATGTGTATTACAAAAAGACTTCTGATCTTTTAAGCAAAATCAATATTCCCGTAGGTACGAACTTTAACAACGAGTTAACAACGAATGTGGGTAATATGGATGTTAAAGGTGTTGAGGGAAGCTTAAACTTCTCGGCAATCAAAACCGAAAATACCAGCTGGGATTTTGGTGTAAACATTGCATACAACAAAAGAAAAGTAACCAATTTAACCTTAAATCCAGATCCTGCTTCGAAAGTTGGTGCAGGCGATATTACAGGTGGTACCGGTGTTACCTTAAAATACAATGCCGTTAACCAAATCCCCGGATCTTTTTTCGTATACAAACAAGTGTATAACACAGATGGAAAACCTTTAGAAGGTGTTTATGAAGATCTAAACAAAGATGGCGTGATCAATACCAGCGATCAGTATTTTTATAAATCACCTGATCCAAATATTACCCTGGGTTTCAATACGTCCTTTTCGTACAAGAAATGGAGTTTTACCACGTCGCTTAGGGCTAACTTTGGTAACTACATATATGATAACGTTTCATCAAACTTTGGTGTCAGAGCGAATATCTTAAGTCCGGCAGGTGTAATCAACAATGCATCAACAGATTTTCTGGCAACCAATTTCCAGAACAACCAGTTCTTAAGTGATTATTATATTAAAAACGCTTCATTCCTGAAAATGGACAATGCAGGTATTTCTTACAACGCCGGCAAGTTATCTAAAACCGGAACAGCATCGTTAAGGATATCCGCAAACTGCCAAAATGTTTTTACCGTAACCAAGTACAATGGTATAGATCCTGAGTTGAGCGGTGGTATTGATTATAACCTATATCCGCGTCCGCGCACGTATACTTTAGGTTTTAATGTTGGTTTTTAATAAGGAGACAAAAAATGAAAAACTCATTTAAAATAATATTGGCATCAGGTGTTTTATTGTTGTCATTAAATTCATGCAAAAAAGGAGATTTAAACGTATTGCCCACCAATGATGTTACTGCGGCAACCGTTTATGCTACTCCGGCAGGTTATAAACAAGGTTTGGTTAAATTATATGCGGCTTATGCATTAACCAGTTCTACAGGATCGGATAATAGTGATATCGGTGGATTGAACTCGGGTTTTGCAGATTTCCTGCGTTTATTCTGGACTTCACAAGAGTTGGTAACCGATGAGGCGATCTGTGCCTGGGGAGATACCGGTATTCCGGAATTAGATTATGGTACACCAAGTGTGGATAACCAATTTTTAAGAGGATTATACTCGAGAAGTATTTTACAGATTACGGTTTGTAACGAATTTATTCGCGAAAGTACAGCCGATAAATTGGCTTCACGCAACATTACAGGTACCGATGCTGCAGATATTACCAGATATCGTGCAGAAGCCCGTTTTTTACGTGCTTATCAATATTGGGTGCTTTTAGATGCCTTTGGTAATCCTCCTTTTGTTACCGAAAATGATGAAATCGGTAAAGTAGCCCCAAAGCAGATCCAAAGGGCTGCCCTTTTTAGCTATATCGAATCAGAACTTAAAGCAATTGAGGGTGATTTAGCCAATGCGCGTGGCAACGAATATGGCCGTGCAGATAAAGGCGCTGATTGGGCTTTATTGGCCAGGTTATATTTAAATGCACAGGTGTATACCGGAACTGCAAAGTATACAGAAGCCATTACTTACTCGGGCAAGGTGATTGCTGCGGGTTATAGCTTAAAATCCAATTATATGGATCTTTTTAAAGCGGATAATAACATTAACAATACCGAGAATATTTTAACCATTAATTACGATGGAGTAACAGGTACCAATTATGGAGGCACCACATTCCTGATCAACGCAGGTATTAATGCCGATATGGGTACAGCATCATATGGTGTGCCGAACGGCGGTTGGGGCGGCAACAGGACCCGTCAGAATTTGCCTGCATTATTTCCAGATGCAAATGGAACTTTAGATAAACGCGGTACTTTCTTCGGTGCAAAAAATACAGTTGATGAAATTGGCGTATTTACAGATGGATTGCGTGTTACAAAATTTAAAAACATCATTGGTAACAGCACCATACCTCCATCATTAAACGGAACATTCAGCTCTTTGGATTTTGCCATTTTCCGCTTGGCTGAACAGTATTTAATTTACGGAGAAGCAGTTGCCCGTGGTGGTTCAGGTGGTGATGCAGGGAAAGCGCTCGAATATGTCAATGCCTTACGTCAACGTGCTTATGGCAATGCATCAGGTAATCTGACTCCAGCTGCATTAACCGTCGATTTTTATTTGGATGAGCGTGCCCGTGAATTATACTGGGAAGGTCACCGCCGTACCGATTTGGTGCGTTATGGTAAATTTACCGGTGGTACTTACTTATGGCCATTTAAAGGTGGAGTTAAAGCCGGAACATCTATTCCTGCCTACCGCAACATTTATCCGATTCCAGCGGCAGATTTAATTGCCAATCCGAATCTGGTTCAAAACACAGGTTATTAATCTTAATATTTTAATAAGATATGAAATCAATATTTTTCAAAACCTTGGCCTTTTGCTTTGTAGCACTGTCGCTTTGGTCGTGTAAAAAAGACGAAACACAAACGGTTTCAATTATTGGGGCAGCAGGCACACTTACCGCTTCTACCAATACATTGAGTTTGGTACAGGCAAATGGTGCGCAGGCCGCATTAACATTAAGCTATCCACTGGCTACGTCATCAGGTTATGTGGTGCCAGTAAACTCAACCTTACAGTTCGCGTTAAAGGGCACTAACTTTGCTGCTCCAAAAGAAGTAGTGGTTACCGCAAAAACTTATGCACCAACCGTAACCGAAATCAACAACATGATTTTGGCTTTAGGTGGAAAAGTTGGCGTTGCCGCCCAGGTTGAAGTAAGGTTGAAATCGGGAGCAGCCGTAAACGATTTAACTTACTCAAACGTGATCACTTTAACAGCTACACCTTATTTGGCTTCAGCATGGATTTATGTTCCAGGGGCTTATCAAGGATGGGATCCTGCTACTGCTGACAGTTTAATTTCGCTATCAAGCAATGGTATTTATACCGGAATGATTGCTTATACCGCCGGAAACCTGGAGTTTAAAATCACTCCTGCCAAAAAATGGGATATTGCCTATGGCGATGCTGGTGCGGGTAAAATCAGCAGTAGTGCAGGCGATAACTTAAAATCGCCAGATGCCATAGTAAAACAGGTAACCGTTGATTTAAATGCCAAAACCATAGCTTTTTCAACACCGAACGAATGGTCGATTATTGGAGACGCAACTTTGGGTGGCTGGAACAATGATACCGACATGAAAGTGGTAAATGATGGAAAATCAAATAATTACTCCGTTAAAACAACCTTAACCGCTGGTGCATTGAAATTCAGGTTCAAACACGATTGGACAGTTAATCTCGGTGGTAGTATAACTGCTTTAACCAATAATGGCGATAACATTGCCGTAACCGTTCCCGGAACTTATACCATTACTTTAGATGTAGCCGCTAAAAAAGCTACAATGGTTAAAAACTAATCCTTATTATCTGCCCTGCAGTTACATACTGCGGGGCTTTTTTAAAATCTTTAAAGTTTTAGCATGAACAGATCTCATACCCATCCAAATTATCCGTTTCCAATTCATAATCATACTAATACTTCCTTTTTTAAAAGGATAACAACCATTTTTACCCTACTGGTTGTTTTTCTAACAAACAATCTATTTGCCCAAAAGCTGGAGCGGATAGAACCAATGTTCTGGTTTACAGGCATGCACAACCCTAAATTACAACTGCTGGTGCATGGCGATAATATTGCCAATACCACAGTGGCCTTAAGTTATCCAGGGGTTAAGCTCATTAAGGTAAATAAAGTAGAAAATCCAAATTATCTATTCCTCGATTTAACAATTGCTGCGGCAGCCAAAGCCGGCAAATTCCCGATTAACTTTGTCGTTAATGGAAAAAAAATATTCAGTTACACTTACGAATTAAAAAACCGCGATAGAAGTGCGGGAAGGATTCAGGGCGTAACCAACAAAGATTTAATTTACTTGCTTATGCCCGATCGTTTTTCGAACGGCGATAAAAGCAACGATGTGGTTCAGGGTTTAACCGAAACTGCATTAAACCGCGATAGCATGTACTACCGCCATGGCGGCGATATACAAGGTGTAATCAACCACCTCGATTACCTGAAAGATTTAGGCGTAACTACAGTTTGGATGACACCAGAGGTAGAAAACGATATGCCACAAGCTTCATATCATGGCTACGCAGTAACCGATCATTATAAGATAGATCCACGTTATGGAACAAATGCGCTTTATAAAAAGTATGTAGAGATTGCCCATGCCAAAGGATTAAAAGTGATTAAAGATATTGTACATAACCACATTGGCACCCAACATTGGTTTTATAAAGATTTACCGATGAAAAGCTGGTTAAACCAATGGCCAAAGTATACGCAAACGAGTTACCGCGATCAGACCGTTATGGATGTACACGCCGCTGCGGCAGATCGTAAACAGATGTTAGATGGTTGGTTTGTACCTTCAATGCCCGATTTAAACCAGACCAATCCTTATGTACAGAATTACCTGACTCAAAATCACATCTGGTGGATCGAATATGCTGGTATTGATGGTTTACGTTTGGATACTTATGGATATAACGATCCGGTTTATATGGCCGATTGGGCTGTAAAAGTTCAGGCAGAATTCCCACATTTATCCGTTTTTGGCGAAACACTGGTAACTGCTGTGGCGAACCAGGCCTTTTTTACTGGTGGCAATACGGTTAACCGCGGTTTTGATACCCATTTGCAAGGAATTACCGATGCCACTTTAAAAGATGCAATTTACGAAGGAATAAACGGCAAAAACGGTTGGGTAGACGGAATTAACCGTTTGTATGCCACCTTAGCGCACGATTTTCTCTATAAAAACCCAAATACCAACTGCATCTTTTTAGATAATCACGATATGAGCCGCTTCTATTCGATGGTTGGCGAAGATTTCGATAAATACAAAATGGGAATGAGCATTCTCTTAACCATGCGGGGCATTCCCGAGATGTATTACGGAACAGAAATTTTAATGAAAAACTTTTCCAATCCCGATGGACTGATCCGTTCCGATTTTCCCGGTGGCTGGGAAGGTGATAAAAAGGATAAATTTATAGCCGATGGCCGTACAGGCAAAGAAAATGAAGCTTTCAATTTTGTTAAAACATTGGCCAATTTCCGCAAGAACAGCGCAGCATTACAAACCGGTAAATTGATGCAGTTTGTACCGCAAGATGATATTTACGTTTATTTCCGCTACAATACAGAACCAAAAGGGACAGTAATGGTTATTGTAAACAACACTGAAAAAGAAAAAACATTAAATACCGATCGTTTTGCCGAAAGAACGGCAGGAATTACAACTGCCAAAAATGTAATTACCGGCGAAAACATCAATTTTCAAAATATAACAGTGCCAGCCAAGACCACTTTGGTGCTCGAATTAAGGTAGAAGGTTGAGGGTTTAAGGCGGAAGGTAATTGCCACTTGCCAAAAAAATGCTACGCCTTGAAACCTGATACGTACTAAAAAATATAATAAAGATGCAAAATAATAGTCATATAGAACCTTCTGCCTTCAACCTTACGCCTTCTGCCTCAATAAAGGCCTGTCTCTTCGATTTAGATGGCGTACTTGTAGATACTGCAGTTTACCATTATAAAGCCTGGAAACGTTTGGCCAATACCATGAGTTTCGATTTTACAGAAGAGCAGAACGAACAGTTGAAAGGCGTTAGTCGGGTAGAAAGTTTAAATAAGATTCTCGTTTGGGGTGGTGTAGATAAAACCGATGCCGAAAAAGAAGAGCTTGCCAGTTTAAAAAACAGCTGGTATGTAGATATGATCACTAAAATGACACCGGCCGAAGTTTTGCCCGGAACGGTTGATTTCTTAACAGCGATTCACAAGGCCGGTTACAAATTGGCCTTGGGCTCGGCAAGTAAAAACTCAGGGATTATTTTAGAGAAGACAGACCTTGCTCATTTCTTCGATGAAATAGTTGATGGAAACATGGTCACCAAATCAAAACCTGATCCGGAAGTATTTTTAAAAGGAGCCGAACTTTTAGGTTTTGCACCTGATGAATGTGTGGTTTTTGAAGATGCTGTTGCGGGTGTAGAAGCTGCAAAAAGAGGCGGAATGAAAGCCATCGGTATCGGCGAAAAAAGCGTGCTTAGCCAGGCAGATGTGGTAGTAAGCGGATTAGACAAATTAACAGTTAAAGATTTAGAGAATTTATAGGCCTATGGCCGTCATTGCGAGGTACGAAGCAATCTTAAAACGAAAGAAATTCAAATCAATTGTGAGGATGAAAGCGCTGAAAGGAGATTGCTTCGTGCCTCGCAATGACGAAAGTAAAAAAGGATGAAAAATTACATTAAAGCAGATGAGTGGAATATTATCGAAGAAGGCTTTGATCCACATTTAAATAAAATTTCGGAAAGTATTTTCAGTTTGGGTAATGGCCGTATGGGCCAACGCGCCAACTTTGAAGAAACTTATACTGGAGATACTTTACCTGGGAATTACGTTGCAGGTGTTTATTATCCAGATAAAACCCGTGTGGGATGGTGGAAAAACGGATATCCGGAATATTTTGCAAAAGTATTGAACGCGGCTAACTGGGTAGGTATCGAAGTAAAAATAGATGAGGAAATCCTTGATCTGGCAACAGCTGAGGTAAGCGATTTTAAACGTGTGTTGAATATGCATGCCGGATACCTGGAGCGTACCTTCACTGCAAAATTAAAAAGCGGTAAAACCTTAAAAGTTAAATCAACCCGTTTTTGCAGCATTGCTGAGGATGAAGTTGGCGCCATCCGTTATAACATTACGCCATTAAATTTCGATGGTAAATTAACATTAACGCCTTTTATTGATGGCGATGTTAAAAATCAGGACAGCAACTACGACGAAAAATTCTGGGATAAGGTAGCGGACGAAATTTCTGGAACAGAAGCTTACATTAAATTAAGAACTAAGAAAACTGAATTTGAGGTTTGTACCGGGAGTAATATTGAACTATATAAAAATGCGGAGAAATTAGACATCAACCCTGAGGCTGTCCACAAAGAGAAATTTGTGGGACAAACTATCTCTCTTAATGTTAAAGCAAATGAAGAGATCACTTTGGTTAAAATCGCAGCGAATTTATCTTCAGAAAATTACCCGAAAGAATCACTTTTAAAAGAAACAAAATCGGTAATTGCCAAAGCATCTGGTAAAGGATTCGATACCTTGTTAAAAGAACAAACTAAAGCCTGGGCGAGCAAGTGGGAAGAAAGCGATATCATTATCGAAGGTGATGTTTCGGCTCAACAGGCCATTCGTTTCAATATTTTTCAGCTTTTTCAAACCTATACTGGTAAAGATGACCGGTTGAACATTGGTCCGAAGGGTTTTACGGGCGAAAAATACGGGGGCTCAACCTATTGGGATACAGAGGCTTATTGTGTGCCGTTTTATCTGGCAACTGCTCCACAGGAAGTGAGCAAAAACCTGTTAGTTTATCGCCATAAGCAATTGGGTAAAGCGATTGAAAATGCAGCAAAATTAGGTTTTAAAGACGGTGCAGCATTGTATCCTATGGTAACGATGAACGGTGAGGAATGCCACAACGAATGGGAAATTACCTTCGAAGAAATCCACCGTAATGGCGCCATCGCTTTTGCCATTTTCAATTACATCCGCTATACTGGTGACGAAAGCTACCTGACTGATTTTGGTTTAGAAGTGTTGATCGGTATTGTCCGATTCTGGAAACAACGCGTTAACTGGAGCAATGATAAACAGCAATATGTAATGCTTGGGGTAACCGGACCAAACGAATATGAGAACAATGTAAACAACAACTGGTACACCAATATTTTGGCTACCTGGTGTATGAAATATGCTACCGAAGCTGCCGGAATCGTGAAAACGCAGCAGCCCGAAAAATACAACAGTCTGTTAAAAAGCTTAAATTTCGATCAAAAGGAATTTACTGACTGGGCCGATATCATCGAGAAAATGTATTATCCACAAGATGAAAAACTGGGCATTTTCTTACAACAGGATGGATATTTAGATAAAGAACAAACTTTGGTGAAAGATCTTCCTGCCAGCGAACGTCCAATTAATCAAAAATGGAGCTGGGACAGGATTTTACGCTCGTGTTTCATTAAACAGGCCGACGTTTTACAGGGATTATATTTCTTTGAAGAAGATTACGATCTGGATACATTGAAACGCAACTTCGATTTTTATGAGCCACGTACCGTACACGAAAGTTCATTGTCTCCTTGTGTGCACAGTATTTTAGCGGCAAAATTAAATGATGAATCACGTGCATACGAATTCTACTTGCGTACCGCCCGTTTAGATCTGGATGATTATAACAATGATACCGAAGATGGTTTACACATCACTTCGATGGCTGGAACCTGGATGAGTGTGGTAGAAGGTTTTGCGGGCATGCGTGTGCGTGATGGTAAATTGCAGTTTAATCCTTTCTTGCCAGGCAAATGGAAATCTTTTTCGTTTACCATCGGCTTTAGGGGAGCTACCTTAAAGATTAATATTACCGAGAACGGTATCAGCATCAAAAACAATGCAGCCATTGATTTAGAAATCGGTATCAGAAACCAGTTTTATAAATTGGCCGGAAATACCGAAATTGAAGTAAATAACGCAGCGTTGGTATGATTGTAGAGGTAAAATGTAAAATGGAAAACGGATGGAGATTTGCCTCGACTGATCGTCATTGCGAGGAACGAAGCAATCTTAATGCGGTAGCCTATATTGTGGCAATTTTCTTTTTACTTATTTCATCACCATCCTTTGCACAAAAACAGCGTACAAAAATGAACGATAAACAGATCGTTATTTATCAGTTATTACCCCGTTTATTTGGGAATAAAAACAGCACAAATACGCCCTACGGTACCATTGAGCAGAACGGTTCTGGTAAGTTTAACGATATTACCGATAAAGCTTTAGATGGTATAAAAGAGCTCAGTGTTAATTATGTTTGGTACACAGGTGCACTTGCCCACGCAAGTTTAACCGATTATTCTGCCTATGGGATTAAACCTGATGATGCCGATGTGGTAAAGGGTAGAGCGGGCTCGCCTTATGCCATCCGCGATTATTACGATGTAGATCCCGATCTGGCTGTTGACGTTAAAAGTAGAATGAAGGAGTTTGAAGCACTGGTGAAAAGAACACATGCCAAAAACTTAAAAGTGCTGATCGATTTTGTGCCCAATCACGTAGCCAGAAGTTATCACTCTTATGCAAAACCAAAAAATATAATCGATTTTGGTGCCCAGGATGATGTAACCAAAGCTTTTAGTGCCAGAAACGATTTTTATTATAACCCTGGCCAGCCATTTGCAGTGCCAACAAGTGGTGCAAAGCAAACACCTATTTCTATTTTACAGGATGGTAAGTTTAATGAAAACCCTGCAAAAGCTACCGGTAACAATGTACTTTCTGCACAGCCTAAATATGACGACTGGTATGAAACCATTAAGCTGAATTATGGCGTAGATTATCAGAATGGCGAAAAGCAATATTTCGATCCCATTCCGCCGGTTTGGCTAAAAATGCGCAATATTTTAACTTATTGGGCCAATAAAGGGGTGGATGGTTTTAGGTGTGATATGGCCGAAATGGTGCCTATTGCTTTCTGGAACTGGGTAATTCCACAGGTTAAAAAAGTGAATCCTGATTTAATTTTTATCGGAGAAGCCTACAACCCAAAAGTTTACAAACAATATTTAGACGAAGGTAAATTCGATTATTTGTATGATAAAGTGGGTTTGTACGATGGACTTAAAAAACTGATCAGAAATGAACCAACTGCAGATGTGGCTGCGATTAAACAGGTGTGGCAGGTAGAAAGTGCTGGTTTTGGCAAACACATGTTGCGCTTTTTAGAAAACCACGATGAAGAACGCATTGCATCAGCAGGATTTGCAGGGAAAGCCGAACTCGCTTTACCTGCAATGGTTGTTTCGGCAACATTAGGCTCGGGGCCGGTGATGCTTTATTTCGGTCAGGAAGTTGGCGAACCTGGAAAAGGTCAGGAAGGATTTGGCGGCGACGACAACAGAACCACTATTTTTGATTATTGGGGTGTTCCCAATCACCAGAAATGGATGAATAATGGCGCTTTTGATGGTAAGCAATTAAGTGAAAACGAGCAGAAATTACGTGCTTACTACCAACAGTTATTAAAAGTTACTTCAACCAGCGATGCCGTAATGAATGGCGAAATTTATGAGGTGCCGGTTACAGGTAATATGAATAAGCACATGTATGCTTTTATCCGTTACTCTGGCAAACAGCGTTTATTGGTAGTGGCCAATTTTGATCGGACACAAACCTTAACCGCCAATATCGAAATCCCTGATCAGGTTTTAAAAGTTAAACATTCAGTTCCGGTTACAGATCTGTTAACAGACAGAAAATTAAATATCCCGGCAGGAACAAGTATACCCGTAACCGTTACGCCCGTTAGCGCACAGGTAATAGCGTTTTAACCACTAGTGGTGCGTCAAGCGGCGTGCGGTTAGCGATTGAACATTAATTGTATAATCAAAATATATAACGCCATGCGCCCTGCGCTTAGCGCTTAAACAATGCAAAATGAGCTTAAAAACAGTATTCGAGAACCCGAAATTAACACTCGTACAGATCATCAACATGAGCGTTGGTTTTTTTGGGATTCAGTTCGGTTGGGATTTACAGCGCGCAAACATGGGCCGTATTTACGAAAACCTTGGCGCTAATCCCGATCAGGTTCCGTTATTGTTTTTGGCCGCGCCCTTAACCGGCTTATTGGTACAACCTATTATTGGTTACCTGAGCGACCGTACCTGGCACCCAAAATGGGGTAGAAGAAGACCCTATTTTATGATCGGGGCCATTGTAAGCAGTATTGCATTAATTTTTATGCCACATAGCAGTGTGTTGTGGATGGCCGCTGGTTTACTTTGGATTCTGGATGTTTTTGGGAATATTGCAATGGAACCTTTCCGCGCTTTTGTTACCGATAAATTACCCGATAGTCAGGTTAACCGCGGGTTCATTATGCAGAGTATGATGATCGGTTTAGGTGGAAGTGTAGCATCAGCATTGCCATGGATTATGAACAACGTATTCCACTTAACCAATACTGCAGAACAGGGGAGTATTCCTGAAAATGTAAAGTTTTCTTTTTATATCGGTGCATTTTTCTTTTTCGCCGCGGTATTGTGGACGGTTTTTACCACTAAAGAATACCCACCTCAGGATGTAGATTTTAAAGAAAAAGTAAAAGAAAGCAATAAAGGTTTTGGTGGTGGTGCGAGAGAAATTTTTCATGCCTTAAGGAATATGCCAAAAAGAATGCAGATTGTTTCTTTGGTGCAGTTTTTTACTTGGCCAGGTTTGTTTTTAATGTGGTTTTATTATACCACAGCCGTTGCCGTGAATGTTTTTGGTGGAAAAGATGCTGCTGATCCGGTTTATGCGCATGGTGCAGATTTTGGAAGTTTAACACTCGCGTACTACAGTGTTATTACTTTTCTTTTCGCACTGGTGCTGCCAAAAATTGCCGATGCGCTGGGCCGTAAAATCACACATGCCCTTTGTTTAATCTGTGGAGCCATTGGTTTAATCAGCGTAGCCTGGGTGCACGATAAAAATATGCTGTATTTATGCATGACTGGTGTGGGGATTGCCTGGGCCAGTATACTTTCTATGCCCTATGCCATGCTGAGCGGTTCTCTGCCCAAAGATAAAATCGGGATCTACATGGGCATTTTCAACTTTTTTATCGTACTGCCAGAGATTATGGCCTCATTAGGCTTTGGTTGGTTAATGCGTAATGTGTTAAATAACGATAGGCTTTTGGCAGTTCAATTGGGTGGGGGTTTAATGATTCTGGCTGCTGTAATCTGTTTTGTATTTATCCGTGAACCAAAGAAAACAGACGAGGTCTTGGCTTCTAAACTTGGGTTAGAAGAAAATAGATCGGTGTAATATTCCGTGGTCTGTGTCCCCACAGACCACTATAATAGTATTTCGGTCTGTGGGGACACAGACCGAGGAGATAAACTGTGCCTGGAAATTGTAAAATCCCTAACCAAATGAAAAAAATAATTTACCTATTGTTATTGGTAGTAGCGTTTAATAGCGCCTGTAAAAAAGCATCTACAGATGTTAGCCTAGAACCAACGCCAACAAATCAAACAGCGGCTTTACCTGCCGGGGCGAGAGATGGCGTGGTATTTATCAACAACGGAACATCGGCGATAGTAACATTATATGCACCAGGTAAAAAGTCAGTCTCGCTAATTGGAGAGTTTAACGATTGGTCTACCACAACGCTAGCTATGAAAAATACACCAGATGGGGGTTATTGGTGGATTCAGGTAGATAATTTAAACCCCAATACAGAATATGCCTACCAGTTTTATGTAGATGGAAACTTAAAAGTTGCCGATCCTTATTGCGAGAAAATACTCGATCCAGATTATGATAAATACATTACTGCAGCAACGTACTCAAACTTAAAAGCCTATCCAGCGGGTAAAACAACCGGTATTGTAAGTGTAATGCAGGCCAATCAGTCAACTTACACCTGGAAAAACACCAGTTTTTCCCGCCCGGCTAAAGATAACCTGGTGATTTATGAATTGTTGATTCGCGATTTTACCACCGATCATAACTACGCCTCAACACTGGCCAAACTCGATTATCTGATCGGTTTGGGCATAAACGCAATTGAGTTAATGCCAGTAAACGAATTTGAAGGTAATTTGAGCTGGGGCTACAATCCGTCGTTTTATTTTGCCCCTGATAAATATTATGGGACTAAAACCGCGCTACAAAACTTTATTGATGAATGCCACGGAAAAGGAATTGCGGTAATTATGGATATGGTGCTAAACCACTCTTTCGGTCAATCGCCTATGGTGCAATTGTATTTTGATGGCGCTAAGCCAACCAATGCTAGTCCATGGTTTAATGTTGATGCAAAACATCCATTTAATGTGGGGTATGATTTTAACCATGAAAATTTGGCTACTAAAAAGTTCTCGAAAGATGTGATGAAATTTTGGATGCAGCAATATAAAATTGATGGTTTCCGTTTCGATCTGTCGAAAGGATTTACACAGAAATCGTCAACTAGTGATGACCAGTTTAGATTGTACGATGCCGGGCGGATTGCAATTTGGAAAGATTATAATGGTTTTATCAAAAGTTTAGATCCTAATTTTTATGTGATTTTGGAGCACTTTGCTGAGGAAGCTGAAGAAAAAGTTTTGGCCGATGAGGGTATGATGCTTTGGAACAACATGAATTACAACATGAACGAAGCAACCATGGGCTGGTTAGATAATTCTAATTTTCAGTGGGGTTTTTATGCCAATCATGGGTTTGCCAAGTCAGAGAATTTGGTTGGCTATGGCGAAAGTCACGACGAAGAGCGATTAAATTTTAAGAATATTACTTATGGAAATGCTTCAGGCAGTTATGTAATTAAAGGAAATTTAGCCACTTCATTAAAAAGAGAAGAATTAACAGCCGCATTTTTATTTAGTRTCCCCGGACCAAAAATGATCTGGCAGTTTGGAGAATTGGGTTACGATGTAAGTATCGATTTTAATGGAAGAACAGGCGAAAAACCAATTAAATGGGATTATTACGCCGATCCGAATCGTAAAGCATTATATGATGTTTACGCTAAATTTATCAGATTGAAAAAGAACAATACCATTTTTAATTCAACAAGCTCAACCTATAGTCTTGCTGGTGGAATCAAGTTCATTAAATTAACAGAAGGTGCGAATACGGTTGTAGTGGTTGGGAATTTTGATGTAGTGCACCAGATAGCCAATATTGATTTTGGTTCATCAGGAACTTGGGTGGATGCGGTTGGAAGCAGCATAAACCTTTCATCAAATAGCTATAACAGAACTTTAGCACCGGGAGAATATCACATTTTCAGTAAAACAGCTTTAAAGTAAAATCGTTGGTCGGAATTTGTAATCCCGTCCTCCTTAGAACTAAGGATTTTTAATCCTTTGGCAGATTGTCAATAAACTGTAATAAAATCGAGATTATAAATCTCCACCAACAAACTTTTTTCACATTGATAAAAATCGGCGCGTAATAATCTTGTTGTTTTTAGTTAATATTGCGATAACAACTAACAGGCTAATGAACAGTAAACTAGCGCATCACTTATTATGGGAACGGTTACGGGTTGGCGATAAAGATGCGTTTTTTGACCTTTATTCAGCACTTTATTACTCGCTCGTAAATTTCGGGATCAGGGTTTGTGCCGATGCCGATACTTCAAGTGAAGCTACCGACCTTGTTTTTACCACCATTTGGGAGAAACACGAAAGCCTAACCCGTGTTGATAATGTTGAAGCCTATCTGCGTACCTTCCTTAAACGCAAACTGCTCAGAATATTAGAAAGAAAGCGTAAAATTAACGATGCACTTTTTAATGCAGGGGCCGATGGCGATTGGATGGAAATGAGCTACGAAGAGTTTATTGTTAAGGTACAAAGCGACGAACTGGTACAACATCAGCTCAAAAATGCGCTAGAAAAATTAACCTTCCGTCAAAAACAGTTGATCCATTTAAAATTTTTTGACGGACTAAGCTACGAACAGATTGCCGAGCAGAGCAACCAAACCATAAAAACGGCATATAATACCATCTACGACGCCCTTAAAATCCTAAGGAAAGAATTTAATGCGTAAATCTCCGCATTTCGTCATCTCGATCGCAGCGCAGCGGAATAGAGAGATCTTTTGCAGTTAGTTCAATTCCTTTATAAACTTCTGATTTGGGCAGAAAATCTGCGTTAACGATAGGAGCGGCATCCTTTTGGTGTCATCCTGAGCCCGTAAAAGGAAAGCCAAAAGATACAGCGGATAGCGTGTTAAAACGTCCAAAAAATTAATACTTAAAACTTCTGAAGCCTTTCTATCCTCACAGTCTGCCAGTTTGAGATAGTGGATTTTATATTTTGAAAAACGAACATTCCTGTCTCCGTAGGTGCTGTAGTCCCGTTATGCACTCCAATCTTTTTATTGCAAATAAACGTTATAGTTAATATGGTTTTTAAGCAATAAAAAGGATTTCCGTTACTACCAGGTTTAGGGAACTGGGTGTGTGGTTCTTGGCATTTAATCCTTCTGCTCCCTGCAACCTTCAATAGTAATACAGCCTCGGCCACCTAAACCTGATAGGAGCGATATGAAATAAAGCGGATAGCAGGACTATCAAACCCAAATGCTTYTGTAATTGCTTTCGCAGAAAAAAAACATAAAAACTGCTTGAACCTTGAGCGGATTAACTCCTTTGTATTTCTTAATCGGCATTCCTACAAATTAAATTTCTTCGTTCTATCTATATTCAGGGCACATATTCCGCTATCTTAAAAAAAAGTTAAAATTTCCTTAGGAAAAAGTAAAGCTTTTGGGCACTGATATATAAAAGGCAAATTAGAATGGTTGATAGAAGTAAATTCAATGCAGAAGATTTTCTTGTCGATAGTACTTTTCAGCAGTATTGTGCTGAAACAGATAAGCTTTGCGTTGGATATTGGGAGAAGTACATTAATGCCCACCCTGAGCAGGCTGTAGTAATTGCAGAAGCAAAAAAACTTTATGTGATATTGAGCGGGAATAAACGCCCATTAAATAAACAAACAGAAAGCCTGAAGGAAAGTATGTTTCCAGCAGAAAAAGTAGTTAAACTGAACCGTTATTTATGGCTTAAAATAGCTGCAGCATTAGCTTTAGTGCTTGGCTCAGTATTGGTTTATAACACATACTTTAAGTATAACAATACAAAAAATGCTGTAACGGAGGTTTACACCTTTACCACAAAAAGTGGTGAGCGTAAAAAAATTAAACTTCAGGATGGAACATCTGTATTATTAAACGCAAAAAGTTCTTTATCTATAACCAAAGGTTTCAACGATCAATTCAGAGAGGTTACCCTAAGGGGTGAGGCTTTTTTTGATGTGGCTCACGATAAAAATAAACCTTTTAAAGTGCACACGGCCGATTTTAACATCAATGTACTGGGTACTGCTTTTAATGTGAAAGCATATCCCGATGAAACAACTTCAGAAGCAACTTTAATCCGTGGCTTAATTACCATGGAAGCCGTAAATGGAAATGGCGGAACCATTACTTTAAAACCAAGTCAGAAAGTTACTTTTTATAAGAGCGTTGCTCCGCAACAAAAAAGCAAATTGCTTAAACCTACTGCTTTACAGCCCGAAATTACCATTAACCATTACACAAAGATTAAAGACAGCACCATTGTAGAAACCGCCTGGACGCAGAACCGGATCGAAATATACGATCAGGATTTTGATGAGATTAGGAATGTTCTAGAAAAATGGTATAACGTAGAAATCAGATTTACAGATCCTTCAATAGAAAAATACCGCTTTACAGCGACCATAACAAACGAAAGTATCGAACAGGTTTTACAAGCTTTAAAAGACACTGAAAATAATTTTAAATATGAGATAAAAGGAAAACAGGTAACCATCTCGAAATAGAAAGAAAAAAGGACGGTGTTGGAGCACCGCCCTTAACAATTTCTCTTTTGATTAATTAATGGCAGTTTATGCGCAAACAGATTGCTGCCAAGAACTTTATGCAACCAAAAAAACAAAAATATGATTTATTATTACTTACTGCAAGGGCGCCCAAAATATAAAGCGCTTCTAAAATTCATTATGCTAATGAAACTAGCCTGTATTATGGTTTTCATTACCTGTCTTAATGTTTCGGCATCGGTTTTTTCTCAGGAAAAAATTTCTTTGGATGTTAAGAAAACAAAACTGGCCAGGGTATTACAGATTATTGAGCAGCAAAGCAGTTACCATTTTGTTTACAGCTCTTCTTACGTACCGGTAAACAAGGATGTAAGCATTACTGTAACCAATACTTTGGTAACAGATGTATTGGCAGCCATTTTAAACAGAACCAACCTGAAATATTCTGTTTCGGATGGTGGCTTAATTGTAATTAGCAAAAATAAAGAAGTCCCGATTTCAGGAACCGTTAAAGATGCCCTTGGAGGGGTTTTGCCTGGCGCAAGTGTTAGGGTAAAAGGAACAGGCATTGGTACTTCTACCGATGTGAATGGTAAATTTGCATTAAATGCGCCTGAAAATGCAATTCTGGTAATTTCTTATGCTGGTTTTCAAACCAAGGAAATTGCCATCGGTTCGCAGACCAATATCGATATCGTATTATCAGAAGATACCAAACAGCTTACCGATGTGGTGGTTACTGCTTTGGGTATCAAAAAAGAAAGAAGGGCCTTAGGTTACTCTGTTACGCAAGTTAGTGGTGAAACGCTAACCCAGGCAAGGGAAAATAATGTGGCCAACTCTTTGGTTGGTAAAGTGGCTGGTCTGGATATCAGTTCTACCTCTGGTGGCGCGGGAGCAGCAACCAGTGTAACCATCCGTGGTGTTTCTAGTTTAAGTCAAACTAATCAACCCTTATATGTAATTAATGGGGTGCCGATGGAGAATAAACCGGTGGGTTTAAATAATCTCAATGGCAATGGTAACTCTGGCGGCCAATACGATAATGCTCCAGATTTAGGAGATGCTGTTGGGAACTTAAATCCTGACGATATTGAAAGTATTTCAGTGCTGAAAGGTGCAGCAGCATCGGCATTGTATGGCTATCGTGCAAAAGCAGGTGTAATTTTAATTACCACAAAAAGTGGAAAGGGAAACAGCATAGAATTTAATAGTAATTATGTAGCAGAACAGGTTATGGACAGAACCAACTGGCAATATGTTTATGGACAGGGAGCCAATGGTGTAAAGCCCGTTGATGCCGCTGCAGCGGCACAGGTGGGTGGTTCCAGCTGGGGAGCAAAATTAGATGGATCTAATGTAATCCAGTTTGATGGTGTTTCCAGACCTTATACTGCACAGAAAAACAACATCGAAGATTTTTACCGTACTGGGGGTACATGGTCTAATACTGTGGCATTGAACAAAAGTTTTGATGGCGGTACCATCCGCTTATCAGCTAACGATGTTCATAATAATTCGGTTGTTCCAAATTCAGGTTTAAGTAGGCAGTCTTTTAATTTTACAGGTACTTTTAATCCGGTTAAACGCTTAACTATCGATGCCCGCATGAATTACATTTTAGAGCAGGCGAAAAACAGGCCAATGGTTTCAGACGGTGCAGGTAATGCCAATTATAATGTTGCTTTTTTACCAACAAGCGTAAGCGTAAATGATCTTAAGCCATGGAAAGACGCAAATGGCAATGAAATCCAATACAATAAAGGCAATGCTTATGCAACCAATCCTTGGTTCGCTGCAAACGAGTTTGTAAACGATACCAAACGCGACCGTTTAATCAGTTCGTTCAGTGCTAAATATACTTTTGATAGTGGGCTGTTTTTACAGGGGCGTGCCGGACGTGACGCCTATACTGACAGCTATAAAAACGTGGTACCATCAGGTACCGCTTATTATGCACCCGGTAAAATTGTAGAACAGGCAACTAAGTTTGCCGATGTGAATGTGGATGTTTTAGTAGGTAAACCTTTTAAAATAGATGAAGATTTTGCTGTTACACCGAATGTTGGAGCGAGTTATCGTAGAACAAACGTTAATCAGACAACAAACAGTGGGGCAGATTTTGCAGTTTTCGGTGTTTATAATATTCTAAATGCCAAGAATAAATCTGTGGCATATGTAGCATCCGTAGCCGAAACCCAATCTGTATATGGTACTTTAGAACTTGCCTATAAAGACATTTTTTATTTAACAGGAAGTGGTCGTACCGATTGGTTCTCTACGTTGGCAACGCCAGGTAAAGACAATAAATTGAGTGTATTTTACCCGTCGGTTAGTGGCTCATTTGTTTTCTCCGAACTTTGGAAACCATCTTTCTTAACTTTTGGTAAAGTGAGGGCTGGCTACGCAGTTGTTGGTCAGGCAACAGATCCTTATCAAACTTTATTAACTTACAGTTTAAGGAGTGAAGTGTTAAATGGTTTGCCGTTAGGCACTATTTCTAATGTAAATATTCCAAATTCGGCATTAAAAGCATCAAAAGCAACCGAATTGGAAGTTGGTACCGAAATGCGTTTTTTAGGAGATCGCTTGAACCTCGATCTCACCTGGTATAAAAAAACCTCTAAAGATGAAATCACCTTTGTTACTACATCGACATCAACCGGTTATAGTGGAGCCGTTTTAAATTCTGGTAAGATCGAAAACAAAGGTGTTGAATTATTGCTATCCGGACAGGTGTTAAAAAGTAAAGATTTTGTGTGGACATCATCTTTAAACGGATCTTACAATGATAATAAAGTAATTTCTCTTGCTGATGGTGTAACCTCAAACCTTATTGCAACCTCACGGCCAGGTGTTGGCTTTTTACAAAACATTCCAGGCAAAGCCGCCTCGCAGGTAATGGCATATGATTACAAATATGATGCGGCAGGAAAAGTCATGCTTGGTGCAAACGGTGCACCTCAACGAGGCGATCTTGTTGCATACGGTTCTGCTTACAATAAATGGTTTGCCGGTTGGAACAACGAGTTTAATTATAAAGGTGCAACATTATCATTTTTGATTGATGGTAAATGGGGAGGAAAAGTATTCTCTGCTACTGATTATTATGGCTATGTGTTCGGTTTGCATCAAGCTACACTGGAAAACCGTGAGGCCTTGGGCAATACCGCAGCAACTTACTATCAGCTGTCAGCAGATAATGTTTCAAATAAATTTGTACAGGATGCCAGTTTCATTAAGCTCAGACAGATGACCTTAGGTTATAACTTTCCAGCCAAAATGTTCAAGAACAAAATACATGGTTTAAATGTAAGTTTTGTCGGTCGAAATTTATTTATCCTGATGAAAAAGACGGATAACATCGACCCTGAGTCCAGTTACAATGCTACTTTTCCAGGATTGGAACTAGGTGGTGTGCCGCCGGTTAGAACATTTGGCGTAAACCTTAGTGTGAAGCTTTAATTTTAAACAGACAGAACAATGAAAACAAACATATTAAAAAAATATAGCCTGTTACTTTGTATCGGCATGTTAATAATCTCTGGTTGCACCAAAGATTTCGAAGATATCAATACCAACCCTTCTGCATATGGGGCAGCTTCTTTCGATACTAATTTTACCTTAACTACCGCTCAGCTTACTTACACTGGGAGCATCGATTTCGCTTACGATACCTGGAGAGGGAATTTGATTTATTCATCTACTATGATGCAGGGGCTTTCTACTGTTGTAAGCTATTGGGCAGGAGATAAGTATCTGCTTAATGAAGGTTATACTGCAGCTTATTGGGGCAGTACCTCCGTTGGTGCTTATGTAGAACAAGTTAAACCTATTGTTGATATTGTTGAATTTACAAAAGGATCTTCCAAGTATAATAACGTACGCCAGGTTGCACGTTTATGGAAAGCTTTAATTTTTGAACGTATTACCGATCTGTATGGTGATGTGCCTTATTCGGAAGCAGGACAAGGTTATTATACAGGTAATTTAGCACCTAAATATGATAAGCAACAGGCAATTTATACCGATTTATTAAAAGAGGTAGAAGAAGCAACAAATGCATTGGATGTGAATGGTGATAAGGTTACTGGAGATGCCATTTATAAAGGAGACATCAATAAATGGAAAAGATTCGGTAACACTTTATTATTGCGTATAGCCATGCGCTTAACCAAGGTTGATGAAAATACAGCTAAAGCCTATGCACAAAAGGTAATTGGTAAAACCATGGCCAGCAATGATGATAATGCCTTCGTTAAACACGATGTATCAGGCGCAAGGGTTACGCAGAACCGCAACAGTCAGGTATTGGCTGGCGATGGTGGACAAGAAAATTATTATGTGAAGTGGTCACAAAATTTTATTAATAAATTAAAATCAGCAAACGACCCACGTTTAGGAAAAGTTGCCGTTACAGGGCTTTTTCTTGATGAAAACACGAAGACACAAAATCCTAATTACAGTTCCGACCCACTTGTTCAAAAAGGAATGCCTAACGGGAAAGATTTAAGTGGTATTGCTGGTAGGGATATTAGGCAAGATGCTTCTTATACAACTTTTCCTGCTTATTCATCACCTAACCCGGCAATGATTAAGAAAGATGGTATTACCTTTATCTTAACTTATACCGAAAGTGAATTGTTATTGGCAGAAGCTGCGCAAAGATGGGCAATTGGTGGATCAGCCGCGGCCCACTATGCTAATGGTTTATCTGCTGGTATCACTTTCTTATCTCAATACGATGCCAGTCTGGCGATATCAAGCACTGTAGCCGATGCCTATGCCATTGCCAATCCGTACATCGCAGCTAATGGTTTGGAAATGATTAATACCCAATATTGGCTACACACATGCACCATGTTGGATTTTTACGAAACATGGTCTAATTGGCGCAGGTCTGGATTCCCGACTTTAACGCCTGTGGTTTATCCTGGGAATGCTACTAACGGAACTATTCCCCGTCGTTTCCCTTATCCAGTAGAGGAAGCAGCTAAAAATGGTGTTAACTACAAGGCCGCTTCCGCAGCTGTACCAGGTGGCGATAACCTTGCAGGTAGAGTTTGGTGGGATAAATAATTTATATCATCCCGGTTTTTTACCAGCCGACATTGCTTATGCAGTGT
>NZ_JBFTRT010000002.1:0-28052 GCF_056399685.1 Pedobacter sp. 01N416 | reverse complement strand
ATCAATATGCCAGCCTTTAGTAATTTAATGAGGGGCGCTTTCTTAGGCACGGCTGTGAGCATTAGCCTACTGGCACACCTGATTATTATGTTACACCTAATTGGGGGCTTAGCCATCACCCTGGGCACACATACCCGTGTATTCTGCCTGGTTAATTTACCAATATTGATCGGGGCAGTATTCTTTGTAAATATTTCTGGTGGAATTTTTAAACCCTATTCAGAATTTTGGTTTTCGGTCTCCGTATTAATCGGACTCGTTTGTTTTGCAATTGAGGGAAATGGTGTTTTATCGGTAGACCGGGAAAAAATTTATCCTAAAGAGGCGCTTTAGTTTAAACCTAAAGCCTGAAATTGTAGCTAAAATGGCCATTATTGGCCCTTTATTTGTTTTTTTGAAAGTTTTTATGCGAGCTAACTAAATGATTAGCAACGCTTAAAATATTTATGCAAATATTTGATTCGAAATCATTTGCAGATTTGCTTCAAKTTCGTACTTTTGCAGCGGAGAGTTGGCAGAGTGGTCGATTGCGGCAGTCTTGAAAACTGTTGACTTGTTAAAGGGTCCGCGGGTTCGAATCCCCCACTCTCCGCTGAAATGGTTTCAAAAACCAAGAAAAGCCTGCAAATCGTATGATAGCAGGCTTTTTTCATTTCCGGGACCCCACAAAACATGCATAAATTCGCATAGTTCTGGTGAGTGATTCGGTGAGTAAAATGAAAAATTGAAATGACTCACCGAATTTGATATAAGACACTGAACATCAACATGTTCAGAGAGTATACATCTTGACTTTTGGACACTTCAAAGCTAAATTTGTTAACCATTAATGTGAGACATTATGAAAACCAATTTCAGCTTGCTCTTCTATTTGAAGAAGTCAAAAAATTATCAGAATGGCCCTGTAGCCATTTACATGAGGATTACCGTTGATGGTAAAAGATCCGAAATCACGACAGGACGGTCCTGTGAACCAGAGAAATGGATCGTTGCCTCCGGTCGGGCCAATGGAAAAAAAGAGGATTCAAAGTCCTTGAACGCCTACTTAGCAGACCTACAAATGAAGGTTTATGAGGCGCACCGCCAGCTTACCCAACGAGACGAAATGATTACGGCGGACGCCATCCGCGACAGATTCCAGGGAAAAGAAGAGAAACAGACTACACTGATCGGGGTATTCCAGGAGCATAACCGTAAAGTGGAGATTCTGGTGGGAACCGAATATACCAAGGGAACGGCTCAAAGATACCGCACTTCCCTGAAACACACTGAAGATTTTTTACAGTGGAAATATTCTGTAAATGATATAGATCTTAAAAGGGTAAACCATGAGTTTATAACCGAGTATGATTTTTATTTGCGTTCCGTCCGAAAATGCAACAACAACTCCGCGGTAAAATACATGAAGAATTTCGGCAAGATCATCAGGATATGCCTTGCCAATGAATGGATGTCACTTAATCCTTTTTTGAATTATAAGAACAAAGTTAAGCCAGTGGAGAGGATATGCCTGAATGAGGAGGAAATGGCCCGGATTGCCCGTAAGCCCATGCTAAGTGAGCGGTTGGAACAGGTCAGGGATATATTTCTTTTCTGCTGTTTTACCGGACTGTCTTACATCGACGTAAAGCAATTGAGAGAAACAGACATTGTACCAGGCATAGACGGTGAAAAATGGATTTCGATCAAAAGACAGAAAACCAATGTGCCCTCGCGCATACCATTACTGCCAATGGCCACATCATTGATTGAGCGTTACAAGGACCACATGACCCGCAATATTACAGGCATGATATTCCCGGTCTGCAGTAACCAAAAGATGAACAGTTACCTCAAGGAGATTTCAGATGTTTGCGGAATCAAGAAACAGATCACTTTCCATATTGCCAGACATACTTTCGCAACAACCGTTACGATGTTAAAGGGAGTGCCGATAGAGAGCGTATCCAAGATGCTCGGACATACCAATATCCGAACTACTCAGCATTATGCCAAGATCCTAGACATCAAAGTGGGGGCAGATATGGCCAAATTAAAAGCGGAGAGCAATTATGAGCCTATCAACTTCAACCATAAGATTGCACGAACCAAATCGCTTGGCCATGAAAGATAAGGGTAATGTGATCAATATAGCTGATGATCTAATTCTCAACAGGATCTACATTATCAGGGGGCAGAAGGTTATGCTGGATGAAGACCTGGCAGAACTCTATATGGTAACAACAGGAAACTTGAATAAGGCAGTAGCCAGGAACATAAATAGGTTTCCGGAGGATTTTATGTTCAGGCTGAATGATGATGAATTCAAGAACTTGCTCTTCCAAAATGGAAGAGCAAGCTGGGGAGGAAGGCGCCAGGCACCAAATGTTTTTACGGAGGCAGGTGTGGCAATGCTTTCAGGTATCCTTTCCAGTAACCAGGCCATTAATGTAAACATCCAGATCATGCGAATTTTCACCAAAATGCGACTATTGCTTTCTGACAATATGGAGTTCCGCATAGAGCTTGAAAAAATCAAGAAAAAGCTAACCAATCAGGATAAAAACATGGAAATTGTATTTCGCTACCTTGATGAATTGCTTGAGAATAAAGGAAATCCCAATCCCCCAAGAAAGCGAATTGGGTTTAAACCAGATGATCTTTAAGTCATTTCTTCCAAGGATTCAAGGTGCTATAGCGGCACCTTGAATTTTTAAGTAAAAATAAAATGTTCAATTTTGGCAAAAAAACCTAAAGTTATTAAACGTTACGCTTGGGGGCAATGACAATACGATACCCAGGAAATTATTGCGTATATGCGAGAAGCGGGAACAGCTAGGGTTTTGAGCATTGGGGTTCCGCAGGCCGCAATGCGTGGTGGGGATCTTTAACTACAACAAAATGGTGCCGGGTTTTTATATTCAACTAAAACACAGAAAGATCTAATCTGAAATTACTTTATAATTTCCATGGTATGCCTCTTTATCTGCCCAGTCCCTTATTTCTTTCATTCCCTAAATCGCGGTTTCTATCCTGCTCTTTCTGAATCTGGTTCTGAAGGTCAATCTGATGTTTTCGCTCTATAGCTTCAGGGATCTTCAATACCCACTCAGGCAGTTTTTCAATGGCAGCAGAAATAATCCCTTTTTTTATGGTCATCAGCGAGTTCATCTTAAAAGGCTCATTATGGCCAATTGTACTTTCAAGTATGTCAACGGAATCAAACTGGTCGTAAAACTTCGTTAAATTTTTAAGTCCACCGATAAAATTTTTATTTACATTGTCAACATCCACAAAGTGTCCCCCGGCCCTGACCCTCATATCTACCCTGTTGATTGAAGCCTCCACAGATGGCAGCCCAATAAAGATCATCCTTACCTCATACCCAGCATCCTTAAACTGTCTAACACTATCCATTACCCCCTCTGTCCTAAAATTGGTTTCAAAAGCAAAGTCCTTTCTCCCCGCAATCGCATTATCCTTTCTTTTTTGGAAAACAATCCCATTTGCAGCCTCGTACAGTGTACCATTATCTGTCGTCGGGTATTGGTGTTTTAGGATAGCCATTTCTTTATCCCCATCAAATATATCTGTTCCAGGTGAAACAAATGTACCAGATAGGGTCGATTTGCCGGCTCCATTGGGGCCGCTCAAAACATAAAGCTGTAAAGGCTTCATTTAACTTAATGTTTTTATAAGGCTAATTTTTCCAGACCGGGCATCGACACTTACCAGTTCCGTTCTATCGGCATACTCATTTATGAAGAGATTAGGGGCTGTGCAAAGCTCATTCTGATAAGTCCTAAACGATCCCCTTACAAGGTTCTCCTTTTCTACCTCACGCAATTTACTCTCCAGAAATTCTGATTTTTCCGTTAAGGACCGCTCATGAAATGGGATAAACGTTAGTTTGTCCATAAGTTTATAAAAAGGACTTTTAGGGTCTACTGCAGATTTCAGCTTTGGCCAGTCGCTCAGAAGAACAACGACACCTTGTGGTATTTCTACCGCATCTACATAGATGCTGAGTGCCAGGGGCTGATAATCATGTTCTCTCAAATTTACTGATTTTTTCATTTGCTATCAAGTTTAAGTTACACGTTTGAATGTTTATAGAAATAGTATGCGAGCCAGGCGGTAAATACTAAGCAGATCACCAGAACCGTGAACGCAATAATGACACGCCTGGTCAGTTTCGCAAAGTGGTGATGGTTCTGCACATGGATCGTGTAAGGTATCCTTGAAACGAGATCTTTGATCATACGGAAAGTTTCGTCCATGTTCTTTTGATGACTGCTGTTAAGAAACCTATCTACACTTTTCTTCACTTCACGCAGATCAGATGTATAGTCTGGTACCTTTAACATGGGATACTCCAGGCCCTTGGTTTCAAGTATCTTCAGTTTCTCCTCTAATGTTCGCTGCCTTTGGTAAAGGCTAGCGATCTGTTCTTTTTCTGATAACATATTTTAAGGTTTTAATATCGAAAATCTTATCTGATGGACTGCCCTTGGCTGTGTCCTCTTTTTTTCTTCTTGCGCTTGGGCTCCTGGGTATTAGCAGGGACTATAGGCCCATAATTAGGTTCGAGCATGATGTCAAGAAAACTGCCAACTGTCGAGCCTATTTTTTCAAGCATTTCTGAACTTGTCTGGAACAGCCCCTTTGAGACATCAACTGCGAGTTCTAAAATGATCCCTTTTTGTGACTGATCAAGTTTAACTCCCTGATCTAAAGTATCCAGCTGTTTTCTTTGCTCAATTGTACCGTTACTCTTGATGTTCGAATAGGCCAAGGCATCCCTTAGTTCACGATTGAAGTTAAATTGCCGGTCGAAAAGAGTTTCTCCGCACTGCTTGAAAGCCAGGCGGTCAAACTGTCCCATTTTTTTTGAATGCTCGATATTCTTACCCCGAGAGGTATTCATCGGACTTAATTTGATTTTATTGGTAAGATCCTTTCTGCTTACGATCACCTGTATATGCTGCTGGTCTCCCTGCTTCAATTCTCCACGTTTTTTCAGTCCCTGCTTCACCTCTCTGTCATTATGGGTGTAATATCTATGGTTTTCCACCTTCGCGAACCAGACCAGATCCCTGCTGCTGTTAACTCCCGCCCTGTTGAAGTTTCTTGCATATTCATCCATAACCTTAACAGTAAATTCTTTCAGTCTCAAGGGCATTTGTTGCTCCCCATAGCTTTCCTTCAGGTGCCTGAGTTCTTTTTGGCTGGGACTGATATTGATCAGGAAAAATTTAGCATCATCTTTTCCGAGTTTCCCAATATTGCCATCAATGGCGGTACGAACCTCATACGGCTCATATACCTGATCTTGATGATTGAACCATCTTTCTGGTTCTTGCATAGGATTTAACCTATTTTCCTTTTCGAGATAGTTCACCAATTGTCCACTACTGCCCTTATTGTCCGCAGTTTTGCTGTCAGTTATATTGATATACATATTACAATAACATTATCTGGTTCCTTGTAGCAGCCAGCAACTGCAACTTATCTTTCTTTGATCCAATGGCAGGAAGATTGTCCCTGGCAATAGCGTATCCATCAAGGATATTCAGAAAGAGCTGCTTGAAGCTTTGCTTATCCTGTAGCTTTGCAAAAATCAATTTATAGTCTTTTTCAAGCTGATATAAAAACTGGGTCTGTTTTTCCATCAACACGGGCACCATTTCGTTTTGTTTTAAGAGTCCGTTAAAGCCTATGATCAACCTTTTTTGTGCTTCAGACAACTGCGCAACCTCTCGCCTGGTCGGAATAAGCAGATCATTTTCCTGGGTCTTGATAAATCCGATATAGTCTTTGTGGTTACGGACCATGGTAGTTTTTAGCAGATCATCATTGATGTCCAGCGGGTCTTTTTTCGTCCTGTAGAAATACTCCGTCATCTGAAGGAAAACCAGTCGCTTTGATCTCCCCAGTTTTAGGGCTATCTTATCTAACTTAATACCTTCCGCCTCTGAATATTTAATCGATCTTAATACTTCATTCTTCATCCATTTTTTGTTTTTAAAAGAATATTAATGGTATATATCTCAATATATAAATAGCTATGTGTATGGCTATCTTGTTTATCAGATCTCTATATATCCAACTATATTGCACTCTCGCGAGGGTGCCGAAAACCTAACTTATTGCGTCTTATTGAGATCAAAGCACCCCTGGAGGGTGCTTGAAACCCCAATAGCGATAGCTTGGGGCGAGAAAGGTAGGGCTCTGCCCAACCTCGGCTCGCTCCTTTTTCTGAAAACGAAAAAGGACCTTTCTGCATGGCGTACAACCTTTCCACCGCCTCATAGAAAAWTAGAGCCATGAACACAAGATGAAAAATATCCGATCCCAGTTGTCATGATGGCGGTACAACTATTTCGCTAAATTGTTAACTATGCCAGCGGAGCTGGGTTAAAACTAACCTGACTGGCAATAGCTGTATTATAGCTTGGCCTGTAATCGATCCAGCCTTGCTCGACTAGCTGCTTTAAGCACTTATGATAAGTGTTAAAAGAACGGATTGCAGACAACCTCATCAGTTCCCTTCGGGTTACCCTAAAAGAAACTTTATGACCTTGCATTTGACAGCATATTACCAAAGCTGTAAAAAGACTGATGTGGCTTGGCAGGATATTTCTTTTGGTTCCAGCTAATTTTAGAAAATCGCGTTGGATCTTAGAAGTATCGATCATATGTCTCCCCCTTGTCCCATCAGTTTTGTGATGTCGGCATAAGCATAATAGAATATGCTTCCAACCTTTTTGAACGGCAGAGTTCCATTGACACGGAGATTTTGGAGCGTACCTGGAGAGATGTTCAATAGTTGCCGGACCTCCGCACTACGCAACCATTTTCTCTGATCAGAAATGGTCGATCCACCAACATTCATTTTTTTGAGTTCATCGAAAAGCTCTGTTTTGAACTTCTGAAGATCTGCTTCCGTTAAGATTTCTAACTGCATAAATGGCCTCTTTTTTAATTAATCTTTAGCAAAGATCTGAAGGAGAAGAGGCAATACAATGACCAGTGCACTGCTCTGGTCATGTTTAAAATATATACAGGAGACTGGTTTCCTCTATTTTTTTCCTATTATCTCAAATAGCTGTTGATCTGGATAAATAGAAGTTCCTTTCGATGGGATATCCCCCTCTTTTTCTACGAAATAGTTTCTAGCGGTTTCTAACGGAATATCCTTTTCACCGTGGCTAAAATATTTCGCGATCATTTTTGCGTATGTTATTTTGTGGTCGCACCTGAGCAGAAGTCTATCAGACGGCAGTCTCAGATTGCGCATCTGCTGAAAAAGATCGATCAAAGTTGGCAGATGATCATCTTCAATGCTGATTTTTTGCTTCACTTCATACTGAGTTAGTTCAACTATCTTTTGCTTTAATTTCTCAATCTCATTGATATATTGCTGAATAATCTGGTTTTTTTCTTCAATAACAAGCGGTGCTGGCCTGGCATTCCATCTATCGATTCCTATTAAAAACTTTTGAAATTGTTTTAATTTCTCAATTCTAATTGAATTTTGCTCGTGGTCACTGCCATGAGGATTCTTGTTCCGAAAGTGTTTGATTCTGGTTTCTATGAGTTCCCACAACTCTTTGAAAAATTCTTCTTCAGCGGCAATGTTATTTTCTAATGTATGTTTGAGGTGGTAAGCGTAATATTCTCCATACTTTTCGATTTCTAATCTATAAAATTTTAATAGAAAGTGGCTATCGGCATTTCGTCTCCACGGACCGAAAAGATTACCGATGTCGTAAGTATGAGGGAAAAAGTCAAACAGTTTACGTGCTTTAAAAAAATCAGCTTTCATACATATTATTAATAAAGTAATTGCTAAGACTTTAGATAAATTTAAATTAAAAAAATCACATACACGAGTTTTTGCTACTGAGAGAGGCTTTTTGTTTGCTTCGCATTCACCGTTAATAATCACTAGTATTAAATTCTCAATCACTAATTTTAGAAATGCTGCAAAATGCGTAATCTCTTATTAAAAATGGATGTTATCTACACCGTTAAATGACAGCAGTAAAAAAAAGAGGTGAGTTTTCGGTACTAAAACCATGGAGGAGTATTCAAAAAAAATGATTTCTAAATAATTACACCACTAGGTTCGACGCCCTTTCGGTCCAAAGCAGGACCGGTTCATAAAAAAAGCGCATCAATCCCGATAGCGCTATTTTAGATAAAAAGTGCAGACCAAAAGGCTTGCTACGCAAAAATAGAAATTAACGTATGATTACAAAACTCCTATTAAAGAAGTTATATCTTCCAGTTCCAAAAAATGATTTTTAGGGAGCAATCTTCTTAATTTAGAGCAATTTATTGGGATCATATAAAAAAACATCTTTTTCGATACCATTAAATGTTTTTTTTTTGCAACAGGGATAGCAGCGGATACCGGCCCCTGCTTAAGGCTTGCAGGCGTATGAGCGGATAGCCCGGCAGTTGCCCAGACAATATAAAAAGTTAACATCAAAATTAAATCAAGCTGGCATAACCAGAAAACATATACAGTTGCCTGGCTCTCTTGCCGTATATGATGAATATAAAAATCCACCTACAAAAAAGCCACCGGTCTATACCAGTGGCCTTATATCCCAAAACAGTCTCCTGTTTATTTTGCGCTGTTCTTTTTCTCTGTAACCTCAGCCCTGATCTCCTGAGCAAGGTTTTTAAGGTCCTGCATACCTTTGCGTACACGTGTACCGGCTGCAGCGTTTCCACCATCATAAAATTTTGCTACATCAGCTTCAACCGAAGCGATCACTTCCTTTACCTGTTTGAATTTGTCCATAACTGTTTTTTAAAGGGCCAAATGGCCCCGGCTATTTAATTATATTATTTTAGGAAACCGTATTCCAGCCCCAAAACTAAACATTTATGCAGGAAAGCGAAAAAGAACCAGCCAGATTTAACATTTCCGTACCGGGAGAAGAGCGATGCCCTCGGATAACTGCTTTTAACTACGAATTTTCGCTTATGGAAGCTTGTTTTGTCTTTTAAACATAAAAAGAAAAACCGCCCTGAGAACCTTTGCAAATCCCTTCATGATTTCCTCAACCGTCCAGTATCTCTGCCCCTCACCAGACAATATCCAGATCCCCTTTAAACCGAAAGGCTTAGTGGTCACCGCAAAAATCCTGAGCGGCTCGCCATCTGAACCCCTGCACGGGACTATCTCATCAATATCAAACCCAATACCAGAGGGCCATGGATCGGATACTCCCCAAGAGGCAGCATTTGAATCTTCCGGGTTGAATGTAAGTGTATATCCTTTTGCTTTTAAGCGCTCTATCACTTCATCGATATCGTTCTCTTCCATTAAAATGTGCTGATTACTTTAATATAGCGGGCTGACCTATATTTTCCGGAAAGCCAATGGTACGATTGTACCCTTTCCCACGATCACCTGCCCGATAATAAAAATGAGAAGGCATCATCATCCCACCCGGTATTTTTTTTGATGCCAGGTAGCAATGTTGAAAATTCCTCCAAGTGCAATCAACAGTCCGCCACAAAATTCCGGCCATGCAAATGAATGCATCCCATTGATATTGATTGTCCATGGATGTGAATCTGCCGCGTTCACCGAATTGAGATGGCCTGTGGTTAAAAAGGCGACAACCAGCACAATTATGCCAGCAACCATCATACAATAACTTGCTTTTTTCATGATAATAAATTTTAATAACAGAAAATGTGTTAAGGCCTCCTATCGGCCATCATCCTTTTGCCCCTGACAATAATTTTCTTTGCCTGCCTGTCCAGCGATAGGTTTCTCCCGGTCCTGCTTTCACTTTCGTGATTGACATGATACGCCTTAACAACGTCCCTATAACTTAACAGACCTTCAAAAGCCCCTCCTTCCCTGCTATTGAACACCATCAAAAAGTCATGCTGGTTTTGGGACATAATAGCTAATGCCTTTTTCAAAGGGTCGTTATTTTTAATATGGGCATTTACAGGCTTTATTATTGACAGTATTTCTTTTTCGGTATCTGCCGAAGGCTGAAAAAGATCCAATATTGAAACAACACCCAGGCAGTCTCCGGTTGGTTCCTTCACGGCATACTGATTTTCCATAGGAGGATTTTCTCCAAAATACCTTCTCACTTCGGCAATGGTATTATACGGGCTTATAAAGACAGGATTCCGGTCCATGACCTCTGAGACACGGAGTTTCAACAACAGATCGGGTTCATAACTATCAGGTGTATGCACACCCCTGCGAGCAATTTTTTCGGTCATGATCGTATTTTTCATAAAAAACACCGAAATGAGATAGGCCCCAGAACAGGCCCCCAGAAGCGGAAGAAGTCCGTTGATCTGGTGGGTAGACTCCAACGCAAAAAGGATGCTTGTCAGATATGCCCTGGAAGCACCTGCAAACATTGCCGACATCCCAACCAGTGCCGACATCGGTATGCTGATATCCAGACCGGGAAATAAGTTATGCAATAGATACCCCAAAGCAGCGCCGCTTGCCCCACCAATGGTCATCAAAGGTGCAAGCGTTCCGCCCGAAGTCCCACTGCCAAGAGCTATGGCCCATGAAATAAATTTAAACAGGCATAATGAAAGGATGACCGAAATGGAAAGCTGTCCGCTTAGCAGCGAGATAATATTATCATAGCCCACTCCGAGTGTTCGCGGTGCAAAGTAACCGACCGTACCGACTGCCAGCCCCCCGATAGCGGGCCACCACATCCAGTGGACCGGGATTTTCTCAAAAGCATCTTCAATAAAATACACAATTTTGGTCAGCCCGAGTGATGCAAAACCGACGAGGATCCCAATAAAACTATATATGCCCAATGCGGCATTCGAGGGTACCAAAAGTGCCGGCATGGGAAATACGGGGCCTGCTTCAAAAAGAAGATGATGTCCGGCTGCGCCGGTAATACACGCAAGGGCTACGGGAATGATAGATCTGGCGGAAAACTCAAACAGCAACAGTTCTATTGCGAGAAAGACTGCCGCCAATGGAGTACCGAATATAGCGGACATTCCGGCTGTAGCCCCAGCTGCAAGGATAATTTTACGTTCATTGGAACTCACCGTAAATAGCTGTCCCAGGGTTGAACCTAAGGCACCACCAGTTGCAATAATAGGTCCTTCAGCACCGAAAGGGCCACCTGTACCTATCGCAATGGCAGAAGAAACAGGTTTTAAAATTGCAATCGCAGGCTTTATCCTGCTCTGATTGGTCAAAACCTGCTCCATTGCTTCCGGAATCCCATGCCCCCTGATCGCTTTGGAACCATAAAGGGCCATCAGCCCAACTATAACCGAGCCTATTACAGGCACAACAATTACCCATAAACCCAAATGATTGCTTGCAGGACTATGGAAATCAAATCCAAACTGCTGATAGAAAGATATGTTTGTAACCAGGTTGATCAGTGACACCAGAACCTTTGCGATTAGGGAAATTACTATAGCAACCCCTACAGACAATATAGAAATAAACAAAAGACGCTCTTTCGAACTTTTCTCTTTGTTCCTGCCCATTTTAAACCTTCCAAAAACGCCAAGCGATGGCGATATCGGGATTATATTTTTTCTACTGTTCATTTTACTCTTAGAATGCACCAAAAGTAAAATAAAAAAAACACAAATAAAAATTAAATATATTTTAAACAATATAAAAAAGCGTATAATACAATTGAATACTGAAAATAATATTTTTTAAACAATATTAGTCAAATCATCTTTGCAATTAAATATAAGTTGTATTTTTGCCTGTGAAATATCTGTTTAATGAAAGAATGCAATAACCTGTGCGATGTAAAAAGCTGTTTTCTATGCAGCCGTGTGATACCGGATTGGCTTCCCGCGGTGTCACAGAGGAAAAAGAATTTCCAGTTAAAAAAGGGCGACCAGTTATTTACGGAAGCAGAAGCTGTAAGCGGCATTTTTTTCGTTTTTTCGGGAACAGTCAAAGTCCATAAAAAGTGGGACAATGAAAAGGAACTCATTATAAGGTTTGCAAAACCGGGCGATGTGATAGGACACCTCGGACTGGGAAAAAATCCTGTTTACCCTGTTTCGGCCACAGCACTTGAACAGGCAAGTGTCTGCTTTATCGATCTTGAGTTTTTCAGGTCTTGTTTGACGGTAAATCCCGGACTTACCTATCAGATGATGGATTTTTTTGCTTCCGAGCTCCAGGAGTCGCACGAACGGATGCGCAATCTCGCTCATATGTCGGTAAAGGCAAGGATCGCCAATGCCCTGCTTTCCCTAAAGGCACAATTTGGGGCTGATGCCAATGGAGCGATAGATCTTAATATCTCACGTCAGGACATCGCCTCCTATTCGGGAACTACCTACGAAACCCTTTTTAAGGTTTTCACAGAATTCACCAAAACAGGAAAGCTTGGCGCGAACGGCAAAAGAATCAATGTTTTGGACACACCGTTTCTACAGATGGTTGTAACAGATGACAACAAAAAGGGTTGATGTTTACCGTAACCGATTTTTGATAGAAACCGAATATTTTAAAAAATGTTTTCTTAAAAAAACAACCAATCAGGCAAACCTAGCCATACAATTTAAAGCATAAATGCCAGAATTAAGATCATCGGGTCTATCATAGTTTCTTTCCCTTTTTTCTCCAAGTTCCTGTTGTTATTCAATGCCACTAACCACGGTTTAAAACTTTATTGTTTGGAATGCATTTCTGCATCATCTGATTCCCACTTATGTTCATTAAGTAAATACAGGATTTCATCTGCCTTCCTGTCCAGATTGGATACCGGAATTTTTGCAGAAGTGCCGTCCTTTAACGATAGGGTGATGTAATTTTTATATATGCTCCCGGCATTATCACGTCCAACTTCTTCTATGCTAAATGCAAAGCCCTCTATGTTTTCCCAGTTGTAAAAATCACGGTCTTTAACGGTCAGCCCGTTTTCAGTAAAAGTAAGATGGGGGCTTTTTTGATGAGCTCGCGAAGTGCATATATAAAAAGCTATGCAGGGAATATGCCAACAACAGCAATGATGCCTACAGCTACGATTGTACAAACAAATACAAAAAAGGTCTGTCAATCTCTGAACAGCGAGATTGACAGGCTTAAACATATAAATACTTTACATCATCTCCTCGTCCCTAAAGCTAAAATGTCCATAGGGCGAAACAATCAGGTGACCATGAACGGTTGTTATCTCTTTTTTCTTTTTAACCACAATAAAGCACCGCTGATGGAAAGAAAGCCGGGAGTTAGTCCAAAGACCACATAAACCCACTTCAAAACATCACCGCCAAATGCACCTACATGAAGTTGATAGGCCATATATTCAAACCGTTCTTCCAGCCCCTGTTCATCAATGATTGTATAGTGTTTAATTGTTCCCGTACCGGAATCAAAAGCAATACTGCTGGCCTTGCCCTGAAGCAATAAATTGCTAGTTTGAGGCATCTTTCCCTTAATTAATATGTCTACACCCTTTACGGTAGGAATGTTAACAGCAATTGGCTGAAAACCTGGAATACTTTTACAGGCCAGGGTGACCAGGCGATCGATATTGGCAGGAACTTCGTAGTTTGCCTGCTGTTTGGGCAAAACCCACATCGATGGCTTAAAGTATTCCCTCAACATCCAAAAGCCGGTAAAAAAAAGAATAATATTGAAGAGCAGTGCCCAAACTCCGATAATGCGGTGCAGGGAGGAAAGTCCGGTCCTCCAGCTTTTAAAGTTAAGACCTGCCCTAAACCGAAGGGCCTGCCAAAAATGCTTTCGATAAACAACAACCCCAGTGATCAATGACAATAGCATCACCAGGCCAATAATAGCGGTAAGAAACATACCCGGTATACCCAGTTGCAGAGAGTAATGAAAGGTATAGATCCAGCGCAGAAAAGAGGGAGCCATCTCTTGATAGCCCCCTTCTCTGAGTATTTTCCCGTTATATGGATTTACAAAAACGAAATAAAGGTAGTTATCCCTCAGATTTTGTTGCCGCTTATAAAGCATAAACTCATAACTATCATACCTGTCCCTGGGAAAATCGTGCAGAACCAGTTTTTTAAGGTTTGGATGCGTATGTAATACCAAACGGTAAATTTCATCTGCGGGAACTTTTTTCTCTGCCGGAACAAGGTTATGCAGTTCAGGATTAAAGTACCGGTCAAGCTCATGCCTGAAAACGAGCAACGAGCCGCTAAGTCCATAAAGCAGAAAAAATATACCGGCAGCAAGTCCTGCCCAGCCGTGAATCTTGAAAGATAATTTGGTCAATCGTTTTTTCCAGTCCATCACCATCGCCAATTAAAATTTATAGCCTACGTTTAACCTGAACTCACGTGGTGGGTAGGGAACATAGGCATAGGTACCAATTGTAGCAGATGACGGCGTAATCCATGCACTTCCGTAATTAAACCTGTTGAATATATTATTCACAATTCCATTTACAGAAAAGCGGGCATTCGACCAGCCAATTCCGCCATCCACACGAAAAACAGGTGCAAGCTCCAGCTTTTGAAGTTCGTATCGGCCAGCTCTCCCTACCTGCAACTGATATCCAGCTGATACCGTTAAACCCTTTATTTGATGAAATGGCAAAAGATAATTCAACCAGGTGTTCTGAATATGTTTAACCCGAAAAGGTGTAACCAATCCTATCCGGGCCACATTGGCATCCCTGGAAATATGGCTATCTGTGTAGGCATAGTTGATTACCGTATTGAGGCCTTTTAAAATTTCTCCTTTCAGATCAAACTCGATCCCCTTGGAAAGGGTCTGCCCCAACTGAGTCTGGATATTGGTGGAAGGATCGCTTACCTTTACATTATCCCTGATAATTCTGTAAACCGAGATTGTGGTATTCCATTTCCCATCCATCYAGTCTTTCTTAAGCCCAGCCTCTATGTTTTCGCCCTTTAGGGGCTTAAATGCCTCACCATTTGTGGTATTAATTCCGCTTTGTGGCGTAAAGGTCTGATCAAAAAGTGCGTATACGGAAAAATCCGGCATCAGCGAATAGCTCAATCCCAACTTTGGCGTAAAAGCTGTATTTTTGGTCTCGCCCAAACTGGTTTTGGTAGGGCTCTTTTGAACGCCTGTCTCACTAAAGGTCAGTCTGGCGGCTACTGTCACGCGCAACCTATTTTCAAACATTGCAAGTTCATCCTGTACATACGCAGCCTGATACGAGATGGACTGCTGATCAGTCGCGATCTCTGATAATGCGCCCGTTCTAACGTTGGCATCAAAGTCAATGCCATATACAGGATGATAAGCATCCAGTGGATAAAGGGTCTGGTTGGCTGTGGGATCACCTGATCCGGAATAGGAAATAAACCTTTTACGGTTGATGTCGATACCACCCAAAAACTGGTGGCGGACCGCACCTGTATTAAATTCGCCGTTGATATAGGGCTGGATTGCAAGCGCATCTGTATTCAAACGCTCATAGGTTGCCCTGCGCATGATCAGATTAGGCTGGGCCGCATTGTAGCGTGAAACAAAGAAATAAGTTCCTTCCAGGTGGTCACGTGCATATGCGGCATTTATTGTAAGGTGCCAGTTTTGGCTAAACGAATTATGATAACTTAAAAAACCGTTGTGCTCAACAGATTTAAATGGTGCCTTATTGGGGTCGTTTATGGTAAAGTCACTGGGCAAGCTCACAAATCCATCGGGCGCAAATACTGTCGAAAAATACTGTTGAAAGCGCTGGGTCTGGAATAGATACTCTGCAGAAACATAGGAGTGATCATTTATATTATATCTGATTACCGGATCCACCACAAGTTTATCGTTGAAATTATACTTCTGGAACGATTCAGACTTTTGCCCGGCAGCATTTAGCCGGTACTGCCATTTATCGGTTCTATCCAGATTGCCGTCCAGATCTGCCGTAACCCTATAAAGGTTAAAACTCCCCGTTGTGAAGCTAATCTGATTGGTATTGCTCCCCATAGGCTGTTTAGTGAGCACATTGTAAGAACCCGCCGGGTCAAAAAGCCCATTGATATAACTTGAGGGGCCTTTTATAAATTCTACACGGCCGATAATGGCGGCATCCTCGGCGCTGGGGCCAGCGTAAATCATCGAAAGATCCAGCCCATTGCGCATCGGGGTTATCTGCGCTCCACGCATAAAAACAGAAGCGTTATACATGTCTGCATTGTTGTTACGAATGGTACCACTAACATTCCGCGTTACGCTTTCGTTAACATTGATAGATTGCTGGTCGGCAATAATACTCTGATCAATCTCCTGAATATTCTGTGGAAGCTGGAGCAGTGGCGTATTAAGTTTCAAAGCAGCTGAAGATTTGTTCAGGTTATACCTGCGGTAATAGCGGGAACTTATTTTTACCTCGTTCAGTTTCTTTGCCGAGGTATCTCCTGTGATTTTAACCAGATCCTTTTGGGGTTTCGTTTTATCCTGGGCCAAAACTCCGGCCGAAAACATAAGTAAACAAAGGCCCGTTAATAGTATGTTTTTCATTTAAATTCTTTTTATGGCTGTAAACTGCGCATCAACAAAAGAGTATCATCTTTCTAATCCGGCAGGTCGCCAATTTATCTCTTGCTTGTTTTATACAAGATCTTTTAGGGTCGTTTAGGTAAACAGGGCCGCTAGCGTTTTTATAATATTTTTTTTAACGCAATTTTGTAGGAAAGCTCGTACATCCCGCGCAAATCTTTTACAATATGCTTTACGCGCTATGCAAAAAGCACAGCAAAGAACATTAGGCCCTGACCAGTAAAAGATTAATTAATAATTGTTGTGTTTATTGCTTCGACTATCTCCGGCGATATCGGCTGTCCAGATAATGATCAGCATCGACCATTACCCTTTTATAGCGACGGTCAATTTTATAGATCTTATCCAGCTCAGTTTTAAAATACCGAACAGATTCAGCTGCATCCTTGCCTGATACATCAGGTTCAAAGTGCTCCATCCATTCCTCCATCTCATGGTTCGCCTTCTCGATATTTACCATTATGGACAGGACCTTAACAGTATCCTTATCACCGATATTTCTATATACCGAATCCAGGGACTTGTACAGTCCATGAGCCAGATCTGCATCCCGCATTACCTTGTCATGAACACTGACCACTTTTGATCGGATTTCCCTATAGTTTTCCTGATTTTTACAGGAAAAAACAAAGACTGTTACCAATAAAATTGCAGGACAAATAACCAAAGATCTCATTTTGAGAAGTCATAAAATAAGCTATACACAAAATTATTTTGGTATCGTCCAAAAAATAGCGGTTTATCTTCCCGGAAGTAGAAAGAGTACCCATGGAGTGGACAATACCCGGATAAGTTTAGACAGACTACAACTTATCGGTATTTAGCAGTTCCACTTTGGTGGTTGGAATATAGTGTAAGTACAGCTAATAGGCCGATCAATCCTAAGAGGGTGATAATTAACAATATTTTTGGGAAAAATAAGAGATAAAAAAATTGGTTGAGTTGGAAGACCCAGAGGATAGGCACTACGCTGATTTTGGCGGTCCTGTTTTTTTTCTTTTTCCTCTGCCTGTTTTAGTTTCTTCATTAGATAACACTTGCCATTGCAGTGCATCCAGGGCCTGTTCTTATTTTCACACAATTTGGCAGCAATCTCCTTTTTATTCACTTCAAATCCGGCGTAAACCAAGTAAACGGCAAAATTTGATCCGATAAGCGCTACCAACAATAATATGACTAAAGACCTTTTAAACATTTCTGTCACAAAGATAGGAGTATAATTTAAAGTGGTTTGGTCAAAATGTTAAAGTTTAGCACATCAAACCTGTGGAAGTGTCATGGATAGGTAAAATGACAGTGATACTCCCAAGTATACATGCCTAAGCGTTCCTCACAATATATTTACCTTAAACCCCCATTTGGGTTTGATACAGCATATACGGTTCGCTGTAATTTCTGCCGACAGGGAGTTTATGGTGATTTAATTGGCAGAAAACATACATGATTAAGGTTGTGCCCCCCGGCTATACACTTAGAACCTTCCCGAAAGCATCAGTCCGGTGCTACCAGGTTGATGGAAGGGCATTAAAGTGAAATTGCCTTCTTTCTTTGTGGTGAACAGGCCTTTCATATAGGGATAAATCAGGTAAGCGATTTTTGTGGAAGCAATACCGAAACCGGCACCGGCCACCACATCGCTAAACCAATGTTTATTGTTGTACATCCTTAGTGTTCCTGTGGCCGTGGCCACAAAATATCCTGCGTAACCGATCCATGGATCTACATCCTTATATTCCTGATGGAGAAATTCTGCTGCCATAAAAGCTGAGGCCGTATGCCCTGAGGGAAAAGAATTTGTACCCGATCCGTCAGGCCGCATTCTGCCCACACCCTGCTTTACAAAATGGGTAGAAACGCCCATAATGGCAGCAGAGGTAACATATAACATGGAGGCATCGAACAGATTGTGTTTTCCTTTTACCCCCGATAGGTTAAGTGCATAAACCGCAGCGGCTGGGGCTAACTGTAAATAATCATCTACATGGGCGGCGAAAAGCGGGTGATCTTCCTGTAATTCAGCCTTGGTGCTCACATCAAGCTGTTTGAGTGCACCATGGTCGTAAACCGCAGCAAAACCATAACCGATCAATACTGCAGGTGCAATAAAGGTAATTGGCCTGAATTTCATCTTCGGCACAGGATTTCCGGCATACCATCTTCCTGCCGTATCGGCCGGAAGGATTGCAGTAGAATCGATAACCTGTGCAGAACAAATAGATATTGTAGTGATAAAAAGTAAGATAGAAAGACGTATTCTGCACATGATCTAGTTTTTAACGGTATTCCCGTTTACATCGAACAAAAGATCTTTACCTTTTACCTCAGCCTCATAATGTATTGTTCCATCGGCTTTTGTAATTTTTGCGGCTTCGGCAATCTTCTTGCCTTTTAGTTTGGCAAGTACGGTTACCGGCAGTTCTGAAGGTTTGATTGTGCTTTCTGTTTCCAGCAGAGTACCGCCCGGTGTATAAACTTCAGAAGTCTCTTTTCCATTGAGGATAAAACCAGCCTCATAATTAGCCTGCTCCATTTCCCATTTTACGTTAGCAGCAGGGTGTGATTTTTTAAAAGCAGCACTAACGGCAGCAGGTACTTTCAGAGCATTGATTTTTTGGGCCTGTGATGAGAAAACTGTTCCTCCCACTAGCAATATAATTACTAAAATCTGTTTCATAGTTTTAATTTTTAATCAAAACTATTCGGCAACTTTGTAGGAATTCTGTAGTTATCTGCCTTAGCCTAAATAAATTGAAAAAAAATGCATGTTTTCGATATGACTGTATTCAATATTGAATCCGTAAAGGTTACAGATCTGTTTGCTGATGGCCAGCCCCAATCCCATTCCCTCAGATTCTGTCGATTTTGAAAAACGGTCGAACATGCGGTTATGGATATTTAAGGTTTTTCCGGTATTTGAAATGGTAAGTTTTTCACTGGTCAATTCAAGCGATATCCTGCCATCGTTTATATTATGCCTTACGGCATTGCTGAAAAGGTTGTTTAAAAGGATATCTGCCAGATAGCGGCTCATGGTTACTTTCCGTTCCGATAGTTTTATTTCTACATTTAATCCGTCCCGTCCAAAAAGTTCCTGAAACTGACGGATTTTTGCTTCGATCATTTCTTTTAAGTCTATTTCCTCGGTATCCGATATCAGGTTGTTTTCGATCTTGGCCAACAGCAAAAGCGATTGATGTAACCTCGAAAGTCTACCTGTGGCTTGATAGATATCTTCCAGTAATGCACCCTGTTGTTCGGTAAAAGACTCTGTTTGCAGGAGCGAATCGAGCTTGGAATTGATCACAGCCAAAGGTGTCATCATTTCGTGCGAAGCATTATCGGTAAAACTTTTCAGTTCTTTATAATCCTGCTTTACTTTCTCGGCCATTGCATTTACCGATTTATTAAGTTCGTTAAACTCATCAATCCGCGTGGGCTCTTCTTTGATGTTATCCATGCGGGTTACCTCAAAAGCCTTCATCCGGTTAAGCACTACATAAAAGGGTTTCCAAAGCCTGTTTAGTACAAAACGGTTAATCAGCAATAGCGAAAAGAGCAGTAACATGGTAATGCCCAGGGTGATCAACAGGATAATCCTTACGAGGTCTTCCGATTCAACACGCGATTTCGTTATGGTAACCACTATTGTTTTTCCATTAAGGTTAACGGTGGTTACCAGACTTCTACCCGGCTCCTGTTCTTTCTCTTTAGGATTTAAGTAAGTGGTATAACTGAATTCGCGTACATCCGTGGTGTCGCCCTTTGGGCTGCTGTAAGAAATCTGCTGATCGAGGTAGGTTGCTGGCAGTGGAAGTTTTTTGTAGGTGTGGGTATATTGCCTGATCTCGTTTTCTTCAACGGCAAGGTCTTTATCAAGTTTGTTTGTCAGAATGAGGTGGATAACCAGGTAATAGATAATCCCGGTAATAATCAGCACGATGATGGAGGTGATGATGTTTACCCTGTTGTAACGGGTGGAGAGTTTCATTGGCTGCTGAATTTATAGCCGATACCATAAACAGAGCGCAGATGGTCTTTTGAACCAGCCTCGCTGAGCTTCTTTTTTAAATTTTTAACGTGAGTATAAATGAAGTCAAAATCATTTGAAAGATCCATTTCATCGCCCCAAAGATGTTCGGCCATTGCGTTTTTGGTTACCACCTTATTCTTGTTGGACAGGAAATACACTAATAGATCGAACTCTTTTTTAGTCAATACAACAGGATGTTCATTTACGGTAGTTTTCATCGCGGCAACATCAACCTTGATCTCATCAAAAATAATCAGGTTGGTTCCTTCAAAGTTTTTTCTCCTCACAATCGCACTTACCCTTGCTTTTAGCTCCGATAGGTGGAATGGCTTTACCAGGTAATCATCTGCACCAAGATCAAGCCCGGCCAAACGGTCATCAAGCGAATGCCTTGCCGAAATAATCAGTACGCCGTCTTTTTTGTTCATGCTTTTCAATCGGGTCAACAGCTCCAGCCCTTCTCCGTCCGGCAGCCCGAGGTCTAACAAAATACAATCGTAATGATATAGTGCTATCTTTTCGGATGCTGTAACGAAGTCGGTTGCAAGCTCACAGATGTTGCCCTCGCCTGTAAAATAGGCAAGGATACTCTCATAGAGTGCCTGTTCATCTTCGATGATCAAAATTTTCATGGTGTAAATTATTAAATTATGCCGGGATTTAAAGTGAAGCTAACCAGCGATGGGTACAAATCCGTATTTTCAACAATTATATATTAACCAATCCGGCCTATCAGTTTTTTTATGTTCAGCATTTTCTTTTCCTGTAATATCTTTTTGCCATAAGCAGTAAAATACTCATGCCGACTGAGCATTTCCAGGTTCAATGTATCCCATGCCAGATCGGTATAAACCAATCCGAGGTTTTCTTCCCATTCACGTTTTAGTCTATCGGCATAGTCCTGATAATCATTTAGCGAAAAATGGTAGAAATCTGCATCACAAATAACCATTTCCAGTTCGTTTTTGGGGTATTGTGGAAACCGGGTAGCCATAATGCATCCGCGCACCAGTTCTGTTCTTTCTCTCGCAAAGCCATTTTCTAAAAGAAATTCTGCAGCAATCTCTGCGCTGGCTTCTTCGTGCCCGACGTATTTTTCGGTATAGCCAAGATCGTGCAAAAACGCCGCAAGAATCACCACCAAACGGTCGGATTTTGAAAGTCCCATGTGGCGGCTTATTAACTGTACACCTTCAACCACCAGTAAGGTATGCTCAAGATTATGGAAATACATTCTTTGCGAAAGCCTGTTCTTCAACTGGTCTTCAACAAATAATTTTACCTTGGTTAATAACTGATCGGCTTTTTTATCCATCTAGATTAAATTAATCCGGCGCAATGATAAAACTCAATTCTGGAGAAAATCTGTAGTGCACATAATTATACTTTGTGCTTACAAATGTTTTTGTACTTCCTAATTGCCTCACAATAACTATGCGATTCAATACAATTTTACTACTGAATTAATGGTTAAATTCCTTTTTACTCCTTAAATTGCTTTAACCTAAAATCTTTAATATGTGGAAATATTATGCAATCTTATCTGCTTTTTTCGCCGCAGCTACTGCAATCCTTGCTAAAATCGGGATCAAAGGCGTCAATGGAAATCTGGCAACGGCGATCCGCACCATTGTTATTCTTTTCATTGCCTGGGGTATCGTGCTGGCCACCGGTGAAATTTCGCAGCTTAAAACACTGAGCAAAAATAACCTGATCTTTTTGGGCCTCTCGGGTGTTGCAACAGGGCTTTCGTGGATTTTTTATTTTAAGGCACTCGAAACCGGAAATGTTTCGAAAGTTGCCCCGATTGATAAACTAAGTGTAGCTATAGCCATGGGGCTTGCTTTTCTGATCCTCAAAGAACCCATTGAGGTAAAAACACTCATTGGCGGTCTTATGATTGTGGCTGGGAGTCTAGTGATCCTGTTATAAACCGGAACAGATCAGATCGATAGTAGTTTTCAGAAGTTCAGATTGTCTTCAGAATTGCTTTATAATTTGCCTTTCGGAAAACTTATAAATTATGAAAAACTACATACGGATATTGAGGCTTTTTTGCCTTGCGCTATTTCTTTGCCCAGAGGATGCAGAAGGACAGGAAAAGCCGATAACCCTTTCAGGACAGATCAGGGATGCAAAAAATAAGAATACACTGCCTTTCGGAAATATACAGTTAAAAAAAGGAACCGATACAAAATTTATTTTGGGTACGGTAAGCAACGAACAGGGCCGGTTTACCCTTAAAGATGTGCCTTCGGGAGAATATATTCTTGAAGTAAGCATGGTGGGCTACCAACGCATCAGCAAAACCTTCAGCGTTGGCATACTAAGCCCTTTTTTAGATCTTGGGAATTTCGATCTTATAGAAGATCCCCAGACCCTGCAAACCATTGAGATAAAGGGAACATCCACATCTGAAGGGATATCCAACAAAATGGATAAAAAAAGCTACGACATTACAAAAAATACAAGCCAATTGGGTGGGTCGGTACTTCAGGCCATGCAGAATCTTCCAGGCGTAACCATTCAGGATGGTAAAGTGCAATTGAGGGGGAATGATAAGGTTGCAGTACTCATTGATGGAAAACAGAATGCCATCACAGGTTTTGGTAGCCAGACCGGGCTTGATAATATCCCGGCATCATCCATAGAGCGGATTGAGATTATAGCAAACCCTTCTTCTAAATTCGATGCCAGCGGAAATGCAGGCATTATCAATATTATATACAAGAAAAACAATCAGGAAGGCTTAAATGGCAAAGTGGGTTTTAACAGCGGTCTTGGATCACTCTGGCTCAGAAAAGAAAACCTACCGGGGATATCGCCGCAGTACCAGGCCACTCCAAAACTTAATCCATCGCTTTCGTTAAACTATAAAAAAAACAAAACCAATATCTTTTTACAGGCGGATTATCTGTACACCCAAACACTGAACAAAAACGAATTTTCTCAGCGCATCTTTGATAGTGGCATGGTACTGAACCAACAGGTAAAAAGAAACCGGACAACGACCTTTACAACCGTAAAAACCGGAGTGGATTATAATCCTGACGAACACAATAGCCTTACGGTATCTGCGTTTTTCAACAGGGAAAAAATCATCGACCTAGGTGATATCCCCTATTTTAATGGAGATTATACGGTACGGAACCGGTTGTGGCAATTTGTAGAGGACGAAGTAAAATATACGGCCACCGGTTCTGCTGTATACCAGCATAAATTTGCCCAGCCAGGACATACCTTAACTACAGGATTTAATTATACCTGGCACAGGGAAGACGAAAAATACAATTTCACTAACATCCTGCCCACTTTTAGCGGCGAAGATGCCTTTAAACTTTTGTCGGACGAACATGTTTCTGATCTTACCATTGATTATGTAAAACCCATGAAACATGGCCGGATTGAAGCCGGACTTAAGTACCGTTATCGGAACATCCCGACCAATATGCAGTTCTTTGCTGGGCTTAATTCGCCCATTGATGTGAACGCTGGAGGCTGGGCAGACTATAGTGAACATATTCCGGCAGTTTATGGAAACTATATTTATGAAACGCCCAAAATCGAACTTGAAGCCGGCCTGAGAATGGAGTATGCCAATATTTACTATGATGTAAACCCCGACCACAATACGTACAAAAGCGACGGTTATGATTACCTCCGCCCTTTTCCAAATCTTCGCTTTGCTTACAAAATCAATACGGACAACAGGATCACTTTCTTTTACAACCAGCGTGTAGACCGTCCAAACGAAGTGGATATCCGTATTTTCCCAAAATATGATGAACCAGAACTGCTCAAGGTAGGTAACCCTACCTTACGCCCACAGTTTACCACTTCGCTGGAACTCGGTTATAAATACAATTGGGACAAAGGTTATCTGTATGGATCAGCTTTTCATAAAATTATTTCGGGCACCATTACCAGGATTGCCACACAGGTTCCTGGAAATACCATCTTGTATAATATTTTCCAGAATGCCGGAAAAAGCTACAATTCGGGAGGGGAACTGCTTTGGCAACAACAGCTCAAGGCCTGGTTTTCCTTCAACCTGAGTGGGACGGTATACCAGAATACCATTGATGCATTTAGCGTAGAAAACAGATACCCCGTACCCACTCAATATAGCATGACCAAGGAATCCTTAGTATCCGGGAATGTGAAATTCAATGCCCAGTTTAAGTTAAAAGGCGATACCGATATCCAACTTTCTATGGCCTACCTGGCGCCGGACATTATTCCCCAGGGAAAAATCGGCTCAAGGTTCTCAACAGATCTTGGAATTAAAAAGCAGATCCAGAAAGGAAAAGGTGAACTGTTTTTAAACGGCAACGACATTTTTAATACGCTGAAAATCAAAAAAGAGATTACTGGCAACGGATTCAGGCTAAACAGTACCGATTATTATGAAACCCAGGTATTCAGGATGGGTTACAGTTATAAGTTTTAATCTAATTCTGGAATATCGAATATCAGTGTTATGGTATGCGATATTCCAGAAATACAAACCCTCGGGCGGTTTATTATCTTTCCCCGTTTTCTTCGATAATCCGCAAGGACTTCCCATTGAGCGTTACGGTTGCTTCATTGGAAAGATGATATTCACTTTTGGTGATCTTCGGATCCAGTAGCTCAAGTTTTCCTGACCCGGGAATTTTGAATACTGCGTTGCCAAAAGTTCCAGAATGCAACTGTAGGGATGAAACACCTTTTCCATGCGCACCGATCAATGCGTTCRGACTACCAACAGAGATACTATCCAGAACAGCGGAGGAAGAAATACCCAGATCGACATCCATTGAATCCTGTCTAAATCCACTGATACCTATTTGACCGAAAAGCCGTGCATGCTCCCATTTCTCACCGGTTCTAAAATACGGCTTTGTGCTGATCCGCTCAAGATTGTCAAGAACAATGACCAGATCATCGTTATAGACCATAAAATCTGCCCGCTTAGCCTCATCGCTCAGGTCGATCTTTAAACTACCTTGCTCAACACTCCAGATCACCTTATCCTTGGCGCGCGCACTTAGGTAAATGCCGCTATTTTTCCCCTGACGGATATAACATGTAATTTTATTCGAGCAGTCGAGTTCAATCTTTGAAACCTTGTTTATCTGATTATAGCTAAGCCCATAAAATGGATTTTTATAATCCCCGTTTCGGTATGAAGCTTTTAAGGTAAAATTATATACAGTTAGCGAGATCAGTATGATAGCTATAGCCGAAATGATCATAATATTGCTGTTTTTCATATTTGTTTGGATTGGTTCATGGTTTTCTTATAGGATTCGAACTGTGCGCCGATCTCCTCAATGGTAATCCCCAGCAGGTACATATTCTTGAGCAGTTCCGGCAGGTCCTGTCCCATGAAACGTTCCTTACTGAAGCTCCTTATTTTTTCAATGGCATCACTATGGATGAAGAAACCGATCCCTCTTTTATTTGAGATCACCTCTCTTGACTGCAGTATCTCATAGGCCCTCACCACCGTATGGGGGTTTACCTGAAGATCAGATGCCAGTTCCCTAACTGAAGGGATCTTCTGTTCCGGCAGCCATTTGCCCAGCATGATATGCTCGGTAACGAAATTTGCCACCTGGGAATAAATTGCTTCGTTTTCTCTAAACTCCATATTATACCTGCTTCTCCTTCAATCTAAAATAGCTTCCCAACCACAACAGGCCACAGACCAATACGAGTGAAGCAAACACCACAGCATCGCCCAAATGATCTCTCCTGATAAACCAAAAATGGCCCGCTTCAGTGATTCCGACCGAACTGAACGGGATACCCTTGTCTACCTTGAAACCAAAAATCCAGTTTAACAGCATGGTATTAAAAACACTCAGAAACAGGATAAATAAGAAAAAAAGAAAAGCAGTTTTGATAAAATGGAGCCTTTCAAAGTATATTGCCCCGATAAAACAGATCGCCTGAAGAACGGCAAACTGTGGAAATGCAATCCAGAACGGATCGTCGGTTGAAAATATATTCACCATATTGTTCTTATCTGAAATACCGACATTGCCCGCATATAGCACAATATAATCTACGGCGTAAAAGCAGCCGACATACACCAGCTGAAAAACAACAAAAGAATAAAGCCAGGCGACCAGATATTTCTCCAGATGAGATACGGGAAGGGTTAGAATGGGTATGGCCTTCTTTCTGCTACCAAGATCTGCAAAGATCATACTGGTAAATATCGTTCCAGAAAAGATCATGATGTTAAGAAAAATAATGCCCTGTTGAAATACACCTATATGGCCATCGCTGGTATAAGTAATAAAACTAAGGATGAGGGTGAGTACCCCGATCAGAACCCCTATTGACATCAGGTAGGTCTTGTAATTTTCGGCACTATGTTTTTTGAAAAGTGCGATAAACCGCTTCCAATTAAATATATCGTTCATATCCTGTTATTTTAAATGTTGTAAAATTAAATTTTCTCCATTAACAACCGCATTAAATAGCAGTTCCATATCCACCTTACCATACTGCTCATCGGTGTTGATACTGATGGTATTGGTACCGATCATATTATCTTCAGCGTAGAGTATCCTATCTGGGTTTGCCCTTCCGGCCGAACTAAAGAGCAAACGCTCCCCGATTACATCTAAAGGAAGGTTTACTACGATCTCTTTATTATGGAGCACAAGAAGGGTATCGATCAGACTGTCCAGATCCCTCACCTGATGAGTCGAGATAATGATGCACCGCTCATCAGAGAGTGCTGAGGAAATAACCTTTCTGAACTGGACCTTTGAGGGAATATCAAGTCCATTGGTCGGCTCATCCATGATCAAAAGAGATGTATTTGTTGCCAGGCCAAAAGAAATCATCATTTTTTTCTGTTGTCCAAAAGAAAGCTTGCTTAGGTTCTCCTCTCTGTCTACATCAAACTCCGACAGCAGTTTATAAAAATACGTACGATCAAAGGCCGGATAAAAGTGTGCCGTCCGGGCAACAAAAGACTCCGTACTTAGCGATGGCATGTGTACCTCTTCTGGAATAAAAAAAAGCCCCTGAAGAAAAGAAGGCTGGCGCCTGGCTGCAATTTTACCGTTGACCATACATTTCCCCTCAAAAGGAAAGGCAAGCCCCGCTATATTTTTGAGCAATGTAGATTTTCCAGCACCATTTTTTCCCAAAAGCCCATAGATGTGCCCTTTTTCAAGTTTCAGGTTCAATTTTTTAAGTAATGTGGATTTTTTAGAATATCCAAAACTCAGGTCAATGATCTCTATCATAATGAAGATATTTTTAGTATATCACTGTATCACTTATGTAACACACTACAAAAGTAAATTTAAATCCGGTATTTCAAAATATTTTATTCAATTTTTTATGTTTAGCGGCCAGGGCTAATTAAGCGCATTCAATTCCCTTACCTACTCTTAACTAAAACTATTCCTTGCAACCCGCAATTGAAAACAACATTCACTATTTACTTTCATGGTTACCAGCAGGATAACCCAATTCTTAAAGTTTAGTATAAAAATAATTTCACATACATTGAAC
>NZ_JBFTRT010000001.1:0-40903 GCF_056399685.1 Pedobacter sp. 01N416 | reverse complement strand
AATTAAATCTCCTCAGATTATCGTCATTGCGAGAAGGCTTTTTCAGCCAACGAAGCAATCTTACAACTATCGCTAGTAACGAGCGCTCTAAGATTGCTTCGTGCCTCGCAATGACGACCATTCTATTAGAGCCCGTCAATAGTAGCGGAGTCGATTGCTTTTAATATATCGAAAAACAGGTGTTCGACTATTAATGACAGATTCTAAAAATCTGCGTCATCTCGACCGGAGCAACGCGGAGTGGAGATGACGATTCTTCGCGACCTATCAATTAACAATATAATTTAGGTTTACGGCGACAAATTAATTTTTAGCTAATGGTTGTATCCCCTAATTACTCCGATTTTGGATTTTTAGGAAATAGGGAGCGGTTAAATTTCACTATCTCCTCATGCGAGGGCTGAGTAGTACGTTCAGCGAATAGTTTAATCACAGAATCCCTAATTTGAGCAGCAACTTCCCTCACGCCATCATTGAGTGCCTGTTTCAGATCCACTGCATTTAATTCTGTACAATAGGCCGGAGTTCCTGGCTGATGCCTCCATGAACTTTCCAAATTACCAGCATCAACCACATCAAAGCCTGCTTGATTGATAAGTCCGGATATAATTTCTTTTGCTTTTGGATCATCTCCTGATATAGCCATTGCTATACGCCCGGGTGCACCTTTAGGTGTCCCTCCATACACAAGGCTTTCTGCCAGCAGATTATTGAATGCTTTAATAACAGGCCGCCCAATTTGTTCAGCAACCCACACGCTCTCCGCTTTACCGTTTTTGATTTCCTCGATGTCGGCATCGCGGAATGGATAGTAGTTGGACGTATCCACTAGAATGGTATCTGGTGGCATTTCGTCAAATAAAGTTTTTGACAGGCCAGGAATAGCTATGGTCGGCACTGATAGTATGACCACATCTTTACCTTTAACAAGATCCTCCAAGGGCGAAGGTAATGCTCCTAATTCATTTGCCCGCTTTTCCAATTCAGCAAATTCAGCCGAATTGGTTACAAAAACCTGATGTCCTGCTGCAACCATTTTTTTCGCAATTGTACCTCCAATGGCACCTGTACCTATTATTCCTATTTTCATATTCAGTATCTTTAATATTTGTTTTGATAAATGTGCTATCAGATTATGGTAACCTTTCCTTAAAGTCTTTTCATATCATATTGATTAGTAGATAAAAAATTCAATTGTTTCATTAATCCTTATCAACCAGCCTATTTAAAATAATTATTGCAAAGTTATCACATTTTACTTTCCTTTGTATAGTACTTTCCCAAAGGAAAGTGATATTGTTCAAAGGATGAGTTTTACAGACATACAGGAAAGCATTCCAGGGATAACCCCTAAAGTCCTGGCTAAAGAACTCAAGGACCTGGAACAGCATAAACTATTAAAGCGTACCGTTTTAGATGGCTACCCCGTCAAAATCCTGTACACCCTGCAACCTTATGCAGATACCTTAACACCGATAATATATTCCTTAAAAGATTGGGGAATCAACCACAGGAAAGTAGTCACAAAAGAGTAATGCACTTGACTATTATTCGCAACAGTTAATCAATCATATCAAAATACCTTCAAAAGTGCTCAACACGATTCCATAGCTCTGCTCCTTTCCGGTAAAACATATATGGCAAAACAGATTTTGCAACCGCTCTGCAAGAACTGTCCTTTTTTTTTGTAAAGCACTGAAGTAAAAGAGCATAATATAGGTCAAACGTAGAAACGTTCCATTATTGCCTACTTTTGTATCACAATAGCTGTTAACAATTGACTGAACTTTGTCATCATCAAATATTAAAGAATAATATAATGGCAAAAACAATTTTTATAACTGGTGCATCACGCGGATTCGGCAGGATCTGGACAGAAGCATTTTTACAACGTGGCGATAATGTTGTTGCGGCTGTGCGCAACCCGGAAACATTGGCTGAACTCGCAAAGGAATTCCCTTCGAATCTATTGGTCTTAGAACTTGATGTAACCGATAGAGAGTTGAGTTTTGAATCGATCGAAATTGCAAAAAAACACTTTGGCCGCATCGACGTCTTAATCAATAACGCTGGCTACGGACATATTGGAGCTGTAGAAGAGTTGAGCGAGCAGGACGTGAGATCGCAATTTGAAACGAATGTACTGGGTTCATTATGGACTGTGCAGGCTGTCCTGCCCATTATGCGCGAACAGAAATCGGGGCACATCATTCAGCTTTCAAGTGCGCTGGGACTAAATACGGTATCATTAATGGGGCTTTACAGTGCATCGAAATTCGCAATCGAAGGTCTTACTGAAACATTGGCCGGCGAAGTGAGTGGTTTTGGCATTAAGGTAACCATACTGGAACCGGCTGGTTTCTCCACAGATTTTTTTGGTACCAATTCGCTTGCCTTAAGTGCAATAGTAAATGCTTACGATGAGATGAGAAAAGATTTTTATGAGCATGCCGGAGAGCAAGATTCCGGGAATCCTATTGCAACTATCGGAGCGGTTCTAAAATTGGTGGATACAGAAAATCCGCCATTGAGGTTGCTACTGGGCAAGACTGCTTACCCTTGGGTAAAATATACTTACGAAGAGCGCCTGAAAACATGGGAATCATGGCACGACGTTTCTGTGGCAGCACATGGCTAATGAAAGTTAACTTTACAGGATCCGGATTTGCTGGATTCTGTTTTTATCACTGCTGAAAAATGGATCACTTTAAAAAAATAAGCGAGCTGCATGAAGCGCTTGGCGTTAACCCTCCGGAGCATCCGCTTTTTAGTGTGGCATACGGTGAGCGGGGCACCTGTGACGGAAATAGTATACTCGAATTTTCTTCAGAATTTTACATCATAGGATTTAAGAAGCTGAAATCGGGCAGCATGCAATATGGGAAAACAAAATATGACCACGACCGTGGCTCGATGTCTTTTGTAAAGCCCCACCAGAAAGTAGCCTTTAAAAATGTCGAACTTGAAGAGAAAGGTTTTCTGATTATTATCCATGAAGACTTCTTACCCGGAACTATCCTTTACCACGACATTAAGAAATACGGCTATTTCGATTATGAGGTGAATGAGGCCTTGCATCTCTCTCCTGCAGAGGAGGAAATCATCTGGAATTTGTATTTCAGCATTGATAAAGAATATCACAATAATACCGATGAACTTAGCAAGGCCATCATAGTTAGTCATCTTGACGCCATGCTCAAATATGCACAGCGCTTTTATAAAAGACAGTTTATCAACCGTACACATTTATCCGGCTCAACAGTAACAAAGTTCAACGAATTACTTGCAGTTAATTTTGAAGAGCGGAAAACGAAAGATATTGGACTTCCCTCTGTTTCTCTAATGGCAGAAAAGCTTCATATATCTCCGCGCTATTTAACCGATCTGCTAAAGGAAGAGACGGGAAAAACGGCATTAGAGCTAATCCATCTTTTCCTGATTGGTAAAGCTAAAAATCTATTGGCCGAAGGCGAATTGAATGTATCGGAGATTTCGCATTTACTTGGTTTTGAAAACACCACCTATTTTTCCCGGCTGTTTAAAAAAGAAGTGGGAACATCACCCACTCAATTCAAAGACCACTTCCTAAATTAATCGCAACGTTGATAAGGTAGCCCTCTTAAAGTTATGATATAATTTCCACTCCTTGAAAAGTCTCGGTTGAGGGGCTTGCAACAAGGAACTCTAAACGTTGTTAGAGATACTGAATCTTAAATTATAAGCTTTTCACCAAAATCATCAAGGTTAAGTAAAATATACAATCATTTAAAAAAACATTTGCATTATTGAACACCGTTCAATATATTTGTACCGTCAATTAAAATGAGAAGTTGCAAATGAAAAAGTTATTTCCTAAATCAGGTTAATATCTTTATAAATTATTTTATCAATGGGCATTACAGAAAGAAAGCAAAAAGAGAAGCAAGAAATGAGACAGCGCATATTAAATGGTGCTAGAAAAGTATTTCTTCAGAATGGCTATGAGCAGACCAGTATGCGTAACATTGCCAGTGAGATCAGCTATAGTGCAGGGGTAATTTATTTCCATTTTAAGGATAAGGGTGAAATCTTTCAGGAACTCCATAAAGAGGGCTTTAGCCTACTTCTTAGACAACTTCGGGTGCTGGATTCGGTTATCGATCCATTTGAACGCCTGAAAGCCTCTGGACGTGCGTTCATCCAGTTTGCCCAGGAGAATAAGGATTATTATAACCTCATGTTCCTGGTAGAAGAGCCGTTAAAAAATTCAGAAGAAAGCGGTTTCCAGATTGCAAAAGAAGCAATAAAGTACCTGCATGACTTGGTATTAGAATGCCAACAGGCTGGCCGCTTTAAAGACATGGATTCAGAGTATCTTACATTTATGATCCTATCTGCTACTCATGGCATCTGTGCTCTTTTCTGCAAAGACAGAACTATGAGTTTTGAACACAAGACCAACAAGGAACTTATGGAGAATGGTTATGCATGTTTTGTTTCACTACTTGAGAAGGGTTAACCTTTTTTTTAATATTTTATTGAACACTGTTTAATTTTATTACAATGATTAATTACATTCGAAACCTGCCTACTATTTACAGACTGACCGTCTTAAAGTGCTCAGTCATCTTACTCCCATTGGGGCTAAATGCCCAAAATCGTTTGGACGACTATATCGCACAGGGGCTAGCGTCAAATCAGAGCATCAAGGAGCAAAACTTCCTTTTGCAAAAGAACATCTATGCCCTTCAAGAGGCAAAAAGCATGTTCCTGCCCAGCGTAACTTTTTCTACAACTTACACGAAAGCCGACGGAGGCAGAACAATTGATTTTCCTACAGGTGATCTTTTTAACGCCGCCTACTCCACGTTGAACCAGCTCACAGGAAGTAACTCTTTTCCCCAGCTCGAGAACCAGAGCATACTGCTTAATCCCGATAACTTCTACGATGCCAAGTTCCGCACCAGTCTTCCCATCCTAAATGCCGAACTCGTATATAACAAGCGGATCAAAGCACAACAGGTAGACTTGCAAAAAGCGGAAATACAGATGTATAAACGTGAACTGGTCAAAGAAATTAAAACGGCATATTACAACTATCTTAAAGCTACCAATGCAATAAGGATTTACCAATCCTTTCTGAAACTGCTCGAAGAAGGTGAAAGGGTAAACCGGAAACTCTTTGAGAACAACAAGATCAACCGTACGGCTGTGATCCGCAGCCAGAACGAGGTATCAAAAATAAACGCATCACTTACCGCTGCTCAAAAAACAGAGGAATCTGCCCGTTATTATTTCAATTTTCTTTTAAACAGGCCATTAACGGATCCCATTCTGACCGACGATGTTCCATTGCTGCCTGCCCAGGATAATTTATTGCTTAATGATGTTAACGGTCGTGAGGAACTGGCGAAGCTTGAAATTGCCAAAGGAATAAATAAAAACCTTACCCCTCAGGAAGGAACAGTTATAAGATAAAACAGGCTATTGCCAGTGAACAGGCYGTGTCGGCGCAGACCAATCATGTAACCCAGCAACTACTTACCGAACTGAATGTGCGTAGGGCAAACCTGCAAAGTGCTTCAGCTCAGTACCGGGCGGCCCAATCACAACTAAAAACCAGTCAGACCTATTATAATGACATGACCAAGCTCTATAAAGAGGGAATGGCCATTTATATAGAACTACTTGATGCCCAGAACCAATGGGTAGATGCCCAACTTCAATCCAACATTGCCCTATTCGACACCTGGATATCCCTTACCGCTATCCAACGTGCCAACGCCAGTTTCAACATACAATAAATATCATGAAGAAGACACAACTCACACTTATTGCGCTTACATCACTATTGTTTGCCTGCAAAGAAAAACCGAAAAATACAAATCCTCTTGGCCAGCCAGATATCATTTCTGTAAAAGTTGCGCCCCTTTCCTCTTTTGGGGTAACAAATTCCATTCAGGTCACTGGATTAGTCGGCACTGAAAATGATGCCAATTATTCCTTCAAAATTGGTGGGGTAATCAGTAGCATCCTGGTAAATGAGGGACAATTTTTTAAAAAGGGGCAATTGCTGGCCACCCTGAATACCACCGAGATTGCAGCCGGTCTGGCCCAAGCGAATCTTGGTGTAGATAAGGCCGCTCGCGACTATGCCAGAGCAGTAAACCTTTATAAAGACAGCGTTTTTACGCTGGAACAGCTGCAGAACACCAAAACGGCATTGGATGTTGCAAAAAAAACAAGTGAGGCAACCGCCTTCAATCAGCGTTATGCCAGAATCTACGCGGCCTCTGATGGTTTTGTAACCAAAAAGGTTGCCAGTGTAGGCGAAGTGATTGGTGGCGGAATGCCGGTGCTGATGACGGGCTCAACCCAAAAAACTGACAGCTACCTGTTAAAGGTTGGGGTAACCGACCTGGAGTGGGCAGGAATCAGTGCAGGGCAACGGGCGGTTGTTTATCTTGATGGTTATCCCGAACAGCCATTCCAGGCAACGGTACTGCGTAAACTTCAATCGGCTGATGCCGCTATCGGATCTTTTCAGGTAGAGCTGAAGCTTCAGATGGGCAATCTGAAACCTGCAATTGGCATGTTTGGGAAGGCGGCAATCGAAACCAATGCTTCAGAAAACAGGACCGTGATCCCATTCAGTGCCCTTGTAGAGGCAGATGGAGAGACGGGTTACATCTTTACCCCTAAGGATGCAAACAGCGTTAGAAAAGTGCCTGTAACCATCCTGAAGTTTGACAATAAAAATGTTTACCTAAAAGATAAACTGGAAGGAATAGATCGCATAGTTATTTCTAATAGCGCCTACCTCAACGAACAGTCCACCGTAAAAATTATCAAATAAAAACCACGAGATGAAAATTACAAATTTTGCTGTAAAGAACTACCAGTTTACCCTGATCATATTTGTGCTTGTGGCAGTGGTGGGCCTGCTTACGCTCTTTACCATGCCCCGCTCGGAGGATCCTACTACCCACCCTCCGCAATATCTGGTAACGGTAATCTACCCTGGTACCAGCCCGAAGGATATGGAAGAACAAGTGGTAAAGCCCATAGAAAATAAAATCTATGGCTTGGAGAACATCGATAAGATCCTGACCACGGTTGAAGATGGTGTAGCAGCGATACAGATCAAGTTCAAATATGGTGTTGATGTGGATAACAAATACCAGGAAATATCAACGGAAATCAATGCGCTGAAAAACGGTGAACTTCCAAAGGACATTTATCAGATCAAAACCGAAAAAATTGCTTCGTCAGATGTAAAGATTATTCAGGTTGCGCTGATCTCAAACACCGCTTCGTCCAAAATATTGCGCGACAATGCAGACAAATTGAAGACCCAGCTGGAAAAGATCACCAATCTGAGAGAGGTAAAGTATACCGGAATGCCAGAGCAGGAAATCCGCATCGACATGCAACTCGATAAACTAGCACAGCTAAAAATACCATTGAACCTGGTTATAGGCAGTCTGCAAAGTGAAGCGGCCGACATTCCAGGAGGAAGTATTAATATAGATAGTAAGGTCTTTAATGTGAAGACCAGTGGTAAGTTTAAAGATGTTGAAGATGTGGCCAATACGATAATCTATAATTCCAATGGAAAAATCATATACCTAAAGGATGTGGCCCATGTTAGCTATATGGACGGTACCATTAACCACATTACCAGGATCAATGGACAACGCTGTATATTGGTTACCTCTTCGATGAAGAACAATGTGGACATCAGTCAGGTTAAGAAAGAGTACACTCCAGTATTGGAACAATTTTCTCAAACCTTGCCGCAGAACATTAAAATGGTTAAAAATTTTGACCAGGCAGATATGGTATCAAAGCGGCTGGGACACCTGGGCTTTGATTTTGGATTGGCCATACTATTAGTAGTGGTTACCCTGTTGCCTTTGGGCTTCAGACCATCACTGATCGTAATGATTTCCATTCCACTCTCACTGGCCCTTGGTCTTATTGCAATGAACCTTTTAGGCTTCTCACTCAACCAGCTCAGTATTGTTGGGCTTGTGGTAGCATTGGGGCTATTGGTTGATGATAGTATCGTTGTTGTAGAGAATATAGAAAGGTGGTTAAGGGAAGGCCATTCCAGAAAGGATGCTATTTTAAAGGGTACCAAACAGATTGGGGCAGCTGTTGTAGGCTGTACCGCAACGCTTGTGATTGCATTTTTACCATTGGCTTTTCTGCCTGATATGGCCGGAGAATTTATCCGAAGCCTACCTATGGCCATTATTACCAGTGTACTGGCCTCTATGATCGTGGCGCTTACACTCGTGCCTTTTATCGGCAGCAAGATCCTGAAAACCCATACCCATGGGGAAGGAAATTATTTCTTAAAAAAATTGCAGGGCTTTTTGACCTGGTCGTATCGTGGTATTATGCCATTGGCGCTAAAGTGGCCAAAGGCAACCATTAGTATTTCCATTGCATTAAGCGTATTAGCCTTTTTACTCTTCCCACTGGCAGGATTTAAACTTTTTCCAACCTCAGAAAAGCCAATGTTTCTGATCAATATTAAAATGCCGCTACAGGCAAATATCCCAGAAAGCGATAGCGCCGCAAAGCTGGTGGAAATGGAACTGAAAAAGCATAAGGAAATCGTTTACTACACCTCAAATGTAGGAAAAGGTAACCCACAGATCTATTACAACGTGCATCAGCAGGATATAAAACCGGATTTTGCTCAGATTTTTGTGCAATTGGAAGAAGAGACAAGCCCAAATGACAAAACTGAACTGATTAAAACGCTTAGAAGCAAATTCACTGATTTCCCCTATGCAAAAATAGAGGTGAAGGATTTTGAACAAGGCACTCCGATAGAGGCGAATATTGTGGTCAGGGTTTTTGGAGAGAATCAGGATACCCTGCGATCGCTCTCGTTCAAAGTGGAGGAGCTGTTACGTAAACATCCAGGTACTTTTTTCATCAACAATGAACTCAATGCCTATAAGTCAGATGTAAAGATCAAGATTGATAAGGCAAAGGCGCGGACATTGGGCGTACTGACCAGCGACATTGACAAGGTGATCAGGTTGGCTGTTGCCGGACTAACTGTTGGGGATTACATTGATGACAGGGGTGATTCGAGGAATGTGGTGATTACCATTCCACGTAATAAGTTTTCAAATCTAAATGCATTAAAGAACCTTTATGTGAACAATATCCAGGGTGCACCAATTCAGATCGATCAGATTGCAACCATTGGGCTGGAAACCTCTCCAACTGCAATTAATCATTTCAATAAATCACGGTTTGCAAAGGTTACCTCGCTCACCAAGGATAATGTTTTGGCAAATGATATCCTCAAGGATATTGTGCCCGAACTCAACAAATTAAAAATGCCCAAAGGCTATTATTATAAACTGTCTGGGGAGGCTGAATCGGAAGGTGATGCGCTTGGCGGAAATTTCCTTTCAGTGATCATCCTGAGTACATTCCTGTTTATCGCTGTGCTGCTGCTACAGTTTAAGACATTTAAGGGGATCATTATCGTTTTATCAATTATTCCTTTGGGCGTTTTGGGTGGGGTAATATTTCTGCTGATGACAGGAAATCCGATGTCGCTGGTATCGATCATCGGTTTCATTGGTTTATCGGGCATACAGGTAAAGAATTCGTTGTTACTGGTTGATTTTACCAACCAATTGCGGGAAGATGGAAAAAGCATAGATGAGGCGATCCATATTGCCGGTGAAACCAGATTTCTTCCTGTTGTACTTACTTCTATTACAGCTATTTGCGGTCTCATCCCGATTGCCATGAATCCCAATCCGCAGATAGCGCCACTTGCCATTGTACTGATTGGAGGGCTGATCAGCTCTACTATATTATCAAGGATCGTTACCCCGGTAATGTACAAGCTTATACCTCCACAATTGCACGAAAAGATATGATATGTCAAAATAGATGGGAAGACTTGTTTCTGGAATTGAGACTGTTCTTGATTAACCTTATTAACGCATACTTAAAAATTAAAAGATGAAAATTAAAAACGTTACCGTATTTGGATCTGGCGTACTGGGTGCGCAGATTGCCTTTCAAACCGCTTACCATGGCTATAATGTGACTTTGTTCGATATCAACGAAGAACTATTGGCGAATGCAAAGCTGAAGTTCGAGCAGTTTAAAAAATCGTATCAGCAGGATTTGAACGCGAAACCTGCCGATTTGGATATTGCAGTGTCAACCATAAACTTTACAACAGATGTGGCGGCATCCGTAAAAGATGCCGATCTCACGATTGAAGCGATTCCGGAAAACATTCAGATAAAAAAAGATTTTTATTCCAGACTGGGTGCTTTGGCTCCGGAGAAAACAATTTTCTGCACCAACACTTCTACATTGTTGCCAAGCCAATTTGCGGCTGAAACAGGCAGGCCTGAACGGTTTTTGGCTTTGCACTTCGCCACTAATCTGCTAAAGAATAACTTGGCGGAAATTATGGGACATCCCAGTACAGATCCCGAAATTTTTGAGCAGATAGTTCAATTCGCTAAATCGATCGGGATGATATCCATACCAATCTATAAAGAACAGCCCGGCTACATCACGAACTCGCTTTTATTGCCTTTATTGATAGCTGGGTTCGACCTCTACCGAAATGGTGTTGCCGATGTGGCCTCTATTGACAAGACCTGGATGAAAAGCCTGGGGGTTGATCTGGGGCCAATGGCTATGTTAGACTTTGTTGGAATGAATACAGCCTACAATGTAGTGAGCTCAATTGCAGAGTCAAGTGGAGACGAGATCTGGAAGCAAAGACAGGGCTTTATGAAAGAGAACTTCATTGATCAAAATAAACTCGGTATTTCTACAGGAGAAGGTTTTTATACTTATCCAAACCCAGCTTATCAAAACGCTGATTTCCTGAAATAGAAAATAAAGGTTAGAAGTACCCTGTAAAACGAATTAAAGCATTACCCACATAAATTTTACTAAAGATGAAAGAATACATATTAATCACCGGAGCATCATCCGGAATTGGCTACGAAATGGCCAATCAATTGGCAGCACAAAAAAAGAACCTGATTTTGGTTGCCCGTACAGAGAACAAATTACAGCAAATGCAATCAGAACTAATAAACAAGTCTGGCATTCTGGTTCAATATTTCGCTACAGATCTTTCTGATGTGAATGCTGCTAAAAACCTTTACCAAAAGGTGAAAGATGAAAACCTATTGGTGACCCACCTGGTAAATAATGCTGGTATTGGCAACTATGGCAATTTTACTGAAACGCCACTGGAAGAAGAATTGAGTATGATTCAATTAAATATTTCCAGTTTGGTTGTATTGACTAAACTTTTTGCACAAGATATGGTCAGCCGCAAATCTGGCCGGATTATGAACACAGCATCGGTGGTCGCATTTTTACCGATGCCTTATTTTTCTGTGTATTCTGCCACCAAGGCTTTCGTAAAGGCATTTAGTGAAACACTCGCTGCCGAATTGGAAGGTACCGGAGTTACCGTTTCGTCTCTTTATCCTGGTACTGTGGATACCGGATTTACCACACCTGAGATGCAAACTACCAACCTTCATAAAACCAAGCCGATGACTCCCAAAGAAGTGGCAATACAGGGTGTAAAGCATCTACTAGAAGGGAGTGGAAAAAAAGTAGTTGGTTTTCAAAACTGGTTTAACGCGCATCAAATTGTCCAATTCGCCTGAAGGCAGACTTAATTTATCTAGTGTCTTTATCTGGAATCCGGCGGGCAAATTCACCTCAGCCATCAGGGAATTCAATCCTCCGTATCAAATCGCTTGGTTAGGTGAAACCGATAACAAAAAAATGACCGTTTACAATGCGTGGGTGATTATCCCAACCAAAGATGGCTGCAAAGTTGTTTCAAACGAGTCTCAAAATGGACCAAAAACAAAAATGGAGAAGATTTTTGCACCAAATATGGTTAGTAACCATATTGGAGAATGGCTAATAAACCTGAAAGAACGATCAGAACAACAATCAAAGAATTAATATACTTAGGAGCCCTCTTTAATTATATTTAAACATAGAGATACATACAGATTAATAATGGGAGTTTAGACCATTTGTAAATTATTTTGATCAGTTAGCGTTGTCTGATATCCTTATAAAATTTATATGATATGTTAAATCGAAGTAAGATAATAGATGCCGCTATACAGCTTTTTTCACATTTTGGAATTAAAAAAACTCCCCTTAAAGATATAGCCAAATCGTTAAGGGTGAGTATTCCATCTCTATATTGGTATTTCAAGAACAAAGACGAGCTGGTGATCTGTGTTTTAGAAAAAATAACGAATGAAGAACGTATTTTGATCAAAAAGCAGTGTATAAGATATGAGTCGCTATCCAATTTTATCGATGAACTGGTTGAAATAAAGCGTTTAACATTTGAAAAATATAGTCGGCTATACCATTCCCCGGATTACTTAAGAAAAATAGGTTTTTTAGACAACCTGGGTTTATCAAGAAGGGTATGTGTGACTGAAAATATGAATTTGGTTTCAAAAGCTGTCTTTGGGAGAGATGACAATAGCCCCCATATGTTTAAGGGGGTGTTCATCCAGTTCTTAAGGGAACTCGATATGATATTTCTGAACGATGCAGCCACAAGATCGAGATTTCAAGGATCAGGCATTGCGAAAAGAAATGATATCTCTGATCTCGTAAGCCAAAAAACCTGTTCTTTTCTATCTGAAATAATGGATAAAAACATCATGGTTCAATATCAAAATTAAATGTCCGGTTTTAAGCAATTTTGTTGCCGATAATAAAAACAAGTAAATTTATCGATCGTGGCAATAGAGATAAATTTAACAATGGCCCAGTATTAGCCTCATATGCTAACCATAAGCCTCATCACAGAGCGGGTTGCCATGAAATTCCTAACAGTAAAAATGAAATTCTTATCAATAATTCAATAACCCATCCTGCCATCTATTCTAGTGCCCACCCAGAGAGTTTAACCTTTTTCCCTCAGCTATCACCGCCCTGTTTATTTCATTTACCCGCTTAATATCCATTTTTTCAACTGCACGGTCATAGGTCAGCAATCCGTTAACCTCATGTTCCACATCGGTTGTCTGGGTGTAAACGGCTACACTAAGGCCCTTGTACTTCATCAGCTGTTCAACCTGGCTCATCAGCAGTACATACCTATCCGTCAACGCAGCACTGGTAGGTTCATAGGCATATGCATTGTTTTCCACAGGCCACATGTGCCCCCTAACAAAGAGCCCCACACCGCCGAACTCTCCCAAAGATGCCGCCCTTTTATCGTCCGGTCTGGAGGCATCATAAGGGYCTATATAAATATGAGTATCCACAAAGTCTCCATTACCCGGATCACCGGCCGCTTTCTGATAACCGGGATTGTTGTTAAATCCCGAATTTCCATTTACCAGTCGTGAGGGATCGTAATTTTTTACCCAGTCCGTAATCGCCGGTACATCGAAAGCACCCCAGTTCTCATTAAAGGGTACCCAGGCAATAATTGAGGGTGAGTTGTAATATTCATCCATTACCGCCTTGAGCTCCTTGCGAAAAACGGAGCGTACTTTTGCGGTATCCTCATTCTGGTACCAGATTGCAGGCATGTCCTGCCAAAGCAGCACGCCCAGTTTATCTGCCCAATAGTAAAAACGTTTCGGCTCGGTTTTCATATGTTTACGGATGAGGTTAAAACCTGCCTTTTTTGTAAATTCCAGATCAGATTTCAGCGCCTCCTCGGTGGGAGCGGTCAGAATTCCATCTGGCCAATAGCCCTGATCGAGAAGGCCAACCTGCATGATGAACTTTCCGTTCAGCAGCGGACGCATCACACCAGACACCTTGCCCAACCTGATGTCGCGCATACCGAAGTAGCTCTTTACCTCATCAACGGTTTCACCGTTCTGATCTTTGAGCGTGATTTTAAGATCATAAAGAAAAGGTTCATCGGGAGACCATAACTTTGGATTTGGGATGGGCAGATAAAAAGTCTTTCCGTTACTTCCCTGCGCCTGGGATACGATCTTATTGCCATCAAGTGCTACCGCGGATACCATAGAGGAATTTGCATCGACAGTTACCTTGAGCCTGTTATTTTCCAGATCGGGCAATAGCTTAATATTTTTGATGTGAGCTGCGCCCAACGGTTCAAGCCATACGCTCTGCCAGATGCCCGAGCTGAAGGTATAATCTCCCCGTGGTCCATTTTTGCCCGAAGGCATTCTGCCGTCATTGGAATCGTAAGCGGCAACAATTAACTCATTAAGCCCAGATTTTAGCAATGGGGTGATATCCAGCGAAAAAGCATCGTAGCCACCCGCATGAGACCCTGCCTTTTTTCCGTTAACGAAAATAGTTGCATCATGATCAACAGCCTCAAAATTGATTAAAATATTTTTACCCTTCCAATTCTGTGGGATTTCGAAACGCCTGCGGTACCACATGTTAACCTCCTGATTGCGCTCAATACCTGAGATCACAGATTCAGGGCAGTATGGAACAAGTATCTGTTCTTGTTTTCCATCAAATGCAATCGGCATTTTCGGATTGAATGCATTAAGTTTATTTTTTCCACCGATATAATCCCATTTACCGTTTAACGACTTCCATTCTCCGCGTACCATCTGGGGCCGGGGATAATCTGGAAAAGGATTTTGGGCCGCCATCGCCTGCTCAGTCCACTTAGTTGGTAGTTTTGCAGTCTGGGCGCAAACATTTTCACCATATACCTGCAATAGTGTTATCAGGAATAGGATTGGCAAACCTATATTTTTCATATTATCTGGAGATTAGGATCTTTGATTCTAAAACACTAATATATTATTTTTCGTCAATCTAAATCGATTTATTACATAAAAAAACACCCAACAAGCATCTTTTTATTATGAAACTTTTTTTGAATGGATTATAAAGTTCATTCCACCTGAAGCCATGGACATAACATAAAAGAATAGGGAATCGCGACGTTCCTTTATGAACTGGTTGTATAGCGTTAATCAGTTCAGGGGATATCAATATAATCAGGGAAGTGCTCACAATCACAAGGAGAAATTGCCGGTTATCTGATGGGAATAATTTTCCGTTTGCGTGGAATTTTTCAGGAATGGCCTTATCTATTTAAGCCAGGAAACCTGATTTTATTTGTTCAGGTTCCGGAGCTTCGTCCTAATGTATTTCCCTGCCGGACTAAGCATTTCTGCCTTCCATTTTCCTTTTGGAGATGCACCAGGCATTAACAGTGCAGTTGTTTCTTTTTTATCGGTAATATTCCAGTTTGCCCAGCTCAATTTATTTTTCTCCATCCAAGAAAACCATTTATTGGTTTTACTGGTATCGAATATACCATCGCCATTAGCCTCGCCCACACCCCACTCTGTTACAAAAATGGGCAGACCAGCAGAAATTGCATCATCGGCCCGCCTCATTAAAACTTCTTGATGGCTTGGTTCAGACGCATAAAAATGAAAAGAATAAGCAATGTTGCTGAATCCTTTGATTGGATCTTTGGCAACCACATCTATATCCTGATCCCAATGCGGGCTACCAACAACAATTACATTTTCAGCATCGTATTTCCTGATCTCGGCAATTACCTGCACGGCATAATCCTTAACGGTTTGCCATGCCATTTTTTCTGGCTCATTAAATATCTCATAAATAATATTCGGTTTCCCGGCGTACCTTTTAGCCATTTTTGCAAAGAACATTTTTGATTGATTCAGATGCTCATCTGCATGGTGATCGTGCCAGTCAATCAGTACATACAGATTTTTCTTAATGGCAGCATCGATTGTCTCGGTTATGAGCTTTTCCTGTCCAAGGGGATCCTGCAGGTAACCATTATCTGGCTGAACCGCCATAGACACACGCAATAAATTGATATTAAAATCAGATTTAAGCCAGTTTACAACATCTTGGTTATAATACTTTTTGCCTCCCCAGATACTCCATGACAAACTTACACCACGGAGCTGTGGATCAATATTTTTACGGTTTAAGATTTTCCCACCAACAACTTTTAAGGCGCCGTTCCGCTCAACCCAGTTTACGTTTTGTGCAAAGGCAATGATGGTGGAAAAGGCAAAAACTGAAAGTAACAAAACTCTTTTCATAAGGAAATTTATTTAATACGGTACATTGACTGTATTTATCGGCAAAAAGTAAACCATCATCTAAACTGCTCTTATGGCTACCCCGGAGGTAATTTTACACAGAAAAACTGGTTAGAACTTTTGATGGTAGTATTTTAACCTGCAATAAGCTAAAAAAACACCATATCCCAACTAAATAAAATTTAAAATAATCATTATCAAACTATTTCCAAAGTCTACCTTCGATGAAGTAGGTGATTGAAAGCAATCAGTAAGTTTGCTTTTGGCCTTGCCATCCGGTACTGCACAGAAATTGTTCCCAGCTTAAACTGCTTTGGTTAATATTGCGGCTCCATAACAAATCACGTTCCTTGCCGAAATAACCATAATCGACAGCATATTCTGCCATTCCTAAAATTTCCTTTACCAAAAGCTCATTTGTACCGAATTCAGGGAAATGACGAAGCAGTGCCTCTTGTGTAAATGCGGAACTATAGACAGCCTTTTTACCGGTGACCCGAATAAATGTGTCTATCATTTCCCGGGGCGAAATAATGTCGCCGATAACAGGCAAAGATTTACCTGCATACTCATGCGGATTAGAAAATATCTCTAAAACCGCTGGCCCCGTAGCGGTAAGGGGATCAACAAATGGGGCACGAAAATCTTCAGGTAAATAAATCGGAAATACAAGCGTATCTCCAAACAATTTCGGGGGATAAAACTCCATTAGATTGGTATAGAAAAAGGCCATGTAAATAAACGAGCTGGTGATTGGAAGCGTGCGGATATATGCTTCAATCATTGCTTTATCAGTAAAATGAGGAGCAAACTTTTTTCCGTTTGTAATTTTTTCTACATTTTCCAAACTACTAAAGATAATATGCTTAACTCCGGCCTCAACCGCCGCATCCGCTAATTGTTTACCCAGCTCCATTTCGTGGGTATGCGGCGGCACAATACTTGGTGTCATGATGAAAACGCCTTCCGATCCCCGGAATGCTTCAACGAAATCTTTCTCATGCCCCAAATCAAGCGGTAAACTCAAAAGCTCAGCGCCCATTTCAGTCAAATTAAGTGCCTCTGGCGAATCTACACGGCGTGTAATGCCCCGTACACGATAACGCCCGCTTTGTAATAGTGTCAGTGCTGCGCTGCGCCCCTGTTTGCCCAAAACGCCAACGATAGTGATCAATGGCTTGTCTTTTTCGATTACCTCGTTTGCTTTAAAATCCGGTTTCATTTATATGATTTTATAAACTATAAAAATTATAGTTGCAAAACTATCTATAGTAATATAAATTTGCAATAACTATCCAAAAGGATAGGTTAAAACAGTAGGATGAAAACAGAATGTATTAGCGATTACGTAAAACTAAAGGAGGAAATTTATCCTTGTACGGTTAGCCTTGCAATGAGCTTGGTGGGTGGCAAATGGAAGGCGGTTATTCTTTATCATTTAAAGGATAAAGCAAAAAGGTACAATGAGCTTCGCAAAGACATACCATCTGTTACCGAAATGACATTGAGTCTGCAATTAAAGCAATTAGAAAAAGATGGCCTGGTGTCGAGAAAAGTTTACGGCGATAAACCGCCGATAAAAGTGATTTATAACCTAACCGATTTTGGAAAAACATTCACCCCAATTTTAGAAGCGATTACCTCATGGGGTAATCAGATTGCGATGCAAGAAGGCGAATTTGTTAAAAATCCTATTGAAAATAACCATTAACGATAACATACTGAAAGTCTAACAAAAAGGGTTGCCTTTTTAACGAGCAACCCTTTAAGGTTTTGGTCTTGAGCCCGGTTAATACCCGGCTCCGGACTAATAGCCTAACCTATTCGATTTCACATCCCACACTTCCCATCATACATCTCATCTTACCTATTCCATTCCCTCCTACATCATCTTCTTAAAGCCCTCCCATTGCACTTTCCATGTTCCATCTTTAGGGAAGCCAGGATTTGTAGTATTATTTCCGTCCCAGCCAGCACACATTAAAGCCACAGCGGTAAGTAAACCACCATTTCCAGGCAAATAAATGCGCAGGCGGTCGTCCTGGTAGTTATGGCCATTAATAAGGTAAGTATTGGTTTGTACTGGCATCAGCAAGGCATCAATCGCTTTTTCGGGCATTCCTAAGCGTGTGGCCGTCATGGCCGTCATCGGAAAATCCCATCCCCAGGTATCATTCCAGCTCCAGTCTTTCCAAACCAGATCAAAGGTTTTACGCATAGTTGCTTTATCCAATAAATTTGTTTCCGGCAACATACCAAATGCCCCCAATACGGAAGGGTGATCGGTTTTATATTCGGGATTGGTGTAAGAATCAGGCGCACTTTCTGCAGCCAGATACACGCCATTTTGTATTGGTAGAGGTGATAATTTAGCCATCACTTCATCCCATTTTGGGTTGCGTGGCAAACCTAAACGCAAACGCCATTCTTGAGCGGTCTTCAAACCCCATTCCCAGTAAGCCAGCTCGTATGTAGGGTTAAAGGTAGTTTCGGCCTTAAAACGCTCTTGGGCGGGAATTAGCCCAGGCCCGAGTACATAACATCCTTTTGCAGCATCGAAATGGGCAAATGAAGCCATAAAATCGGCTGTTTTAAATACAAGGTCTTTGTATTTCTGCAATACTTTTTCATCTGCATGTGCACGGTATTCGAGTTCGGCAAAGGTAATGAGGTGCGGCTGTTGCCAGATCAACATGGCACCGATTGATGAGGGGCTTTCATTCCCTTTATTGTCGGTCATTTTCTGCCAGCGTAAGCCATCAAATCCTTGTATCTGCGCAATTTTCTTTGCCTTATCCGCAACCTTAAAATACCAGTCAGTACTCCGGTTTAACAATTCTGGTCTGCCCCATAGTGCAAAATGAACCCCATGCCACCAATGCATTTCGAGGTGCGGTTTACCAAACCAGCTGTTGTAGGTTAAGCCGGTTTCTTGTGGGGGGAAATCGCCCGAACATTGTATTTTGGTGAGGTATTCGGAAAGGATTATTCTGCGTTCGAGTTCAAATGCACGTTTATCAGTACTTCCACTAAAATCGACCGCAGCACCACTCATCCAAAAGGCTTTCCATCGCTCCTGGCTATTTTGTTGGCTCAATCCAAAAGAAGGAACAGCCTGTGTGCTTCGCTGCTGTGAAAAAAGACAACTGAAGCTGAACTGTTGACTAACTTTATTGGGTGTAATGGTAAAATAATGTGCCTGTTTCTCCGTCAACTGAGCCTTACCCTTCCACGAAAAGGAAGTATAATAAACTGCAGAATCGATCTGACGTTTAATTACTGCCCCATCGGCACTTTGCGCCACTACTTGTGAATGGTGTTTGTTGTTATTGCTCCAATTATTTCCTACATCTGCCCATTCGCCAGTAGCTACGGGGTACCTAACCCTGATTTTTAATCTTCCAACGGCAATTAAAGGCGACGAAACCGATGCGCTGATCAGGTCAAGATCCTGATGTCCAACCGTAGTTACCTCAACAGGAATTCCTTCTAAGGTAAAGCTACTCTTAATTTCACCCGTCCAGGGGTTTAAGTTTTGGTTAATGTCTTTGATATCGTTGGCTTTGGCGAGCTGTCCGTTCTTTTTAATCAGATCGAAACCAATATTCCCCAATTGTAAACGGTGTACATTCTGGCGGAAATAATTAGTAGCCTCTTTAGCCCTAAGTGGTGTATTTAACTGTACGGTATACGGTACTTTGCGGCCGTATTGATCGTAATATTTATAGGCTTCGGTGATGTTAAACTTACCTTCATTTTTGTACGATCCCCATCCCCATTGCGATTGGGTACCAAGTGGAACGCCTTTGGCATAGCGATCCGGAAAACTTTGCAGCCCTGTAGCATCAACGGTAAAAGCAAAGCGACCATTGCCAACCGATAAGGAAGAAAGGGAGTCTATTTTTTTTACGATAACGGTATGCCGCGTTACCAATGCCTCCCGATCAATCTGTGCAAAAACAGTCGTGCAGATGAAGAGCATTACGAAAAGCATCAAGCGCTTAAATTGGTTTTTGATTCTACACATACCGCTTATTTTACTAAATCATTTAAATATTGCTCCAGGTTGCTATAGCCATTTGCATTAATTTTCTGGGCATCCATAGCATCTGTCGGGTTTAAGCGTTTTGATTTTTCCCAAGCATCTGGAATCCCGTCTTGGTCTGCATCCTTTACGCTTAATTTAACCAGCTTCGCCTCTGGTTGTCCCCCGGCATCGGCCTCCGTCTTAAATATAGCACCTTTTGTGCCAATACTTTTTAAATAGCCCATAATACGGAGGTCTACAGCATCTCTTTTTAATGAAGAACCTGCTTCTGCCAGAACTGTTTGATAAGCCTTTACTGCCGTGCTTATTTTAACACTGCTTTTTGGCAGAAGTGAAGGTTCTTTGAGAAGCGTGGCTGTTTCCTTGATAAAGTCTTCATCAGTAATGAGACGGCCATTTAGTTTTCCGTCCTTATTGAGGTCGGTATAATTATCGCGGTGGTAAACATGATCAGTTTTGCTGAACATGCTTAAAAAACTATCGGTAGAACTTGGTCCGGAGATAAAATAATTAGCTACGAGATCCTGATAATGAACAGCGCTCGAATGTCCGCCTACAAAACCACTTTTACCCCAGTTGTACACCACATTGTTTATAAATTCGATTTTGGCCTTTGCTTTGGGATTACGGCTCTGGTTGCCTGCAAACAGACAGTGATGCATCGTTACATATTCTGGCACTTCTAAAAGAGCGCCAAAACGTTGCGGATCGATACTCTCGGCAACCACACAATATTGTAGCGTTACATTTTTACTTTTTTTGATGTGCAGGTTATCCCAACGCCCCCATTCGATTGAAACATGGTCGAATATAATATCGTTCAGGTCATCGGCAACTACCGTACACGAACCTTTAGACATGTTAATGCTGCCCCTAAAACGCATATAACGCACGATGGTCGAATCTTTAAAAGAAACACTATTACCATAAATGGTGACTCCCTCTTTTGGAGCGGTTTGTCCGGCTATGGTAGTTCTTGGCGATACGGCAATTTTGCCACCGATTTTGATGACACCTGAAACATCAAACACAACCGTTCTGCCCGGTTTGCTAACCGCATCTCTAAAAGAGCCGGCACCGGCATCGTTCAGGTTGGTTACATGATACACTGTGCCTCCACGACCGCCAATGGCAAAACGGCCAAAACCTTCCGCACCAGGAAAAGCCAGTTGCTGCGCTTTGGCCATATGCACCGTTAAGCCTAAAAACAATATACATACTAAACTTTTAAAATATTTTTTCACACTATGGTAGGTCATCAACTGACCGGGTTTCTTTCTATTTAACATTAGGTAGATTTTAATTGCGATTTATATAATAGGATGATGTAGGATCTTATTTTAATTTAAAAGGTAAATACCAGTTTTCTTTATTGGCCAAACGCGAGCGTACCAGAGCAGCCGATGCGCCATCGCCTGCGGCTTCAAACTTGGCGGCAATTTTATCGGCCAGATAATTTGGCTCAGTAGCCTGCCTGCGTAAAGCGATGCGCAACAGATCTTGCCAGCGATAACCTTCGAATGCGGTCTCTAAGGCTTCCTCCTGCATAATCCGGTCTTCTACTTCTAAAACGGTATTGGCTAYGGTGATTGGATAATCCTGGTTTACAGCACGACCCCTGATGCCCGAATTACGGTACCAGTTGCCCCGGATGGTTCCACCATCGCCATTAAAATCAAAAGGATAGCTATCAGGTACGCCATTATAAAGTGCTTTGGTACCAAAAGCAGCTTTAATTCCACTGTTTACCAAAGCACCAGCCAAAACCCGTCGATCTAACCGGTTGGCCGCCTCTGCATAACGCAGATGTAAAACCGCCGCGCGGTAAATTACCCAAACGCCTGTTTTATCAAAAGGTGTGCTTAAATTATAATTCTGCGAATATTTTAATACCTCAGGCTCAATGCCATTCACTAAACGGTACGACATATCTAAACCTCTTCTGTCGGTTAAACTTCCATCTGTACGGACCTGGTTGTTCCAGTTGAGGATTGACAAACTGGATGGTTTGACCAGATAATCGCCTGATTTTGAAAACAGTGTAAACAATGGATTGCCCGGTGAAAAGTTACTACTAAAAGGCAATGTCCACATCCGTTCCCAGTTGGCAATACGATCGGCCAATGGTGCAGAAAATATCTTTGTCCATGGATTAAGTACAGCTGTGGTTTTTAAAGAATGATCCTGCGAGTTGTCATCACCTACTCGATAGGTATCGTACAAATCGATCTGCTGGTCGCTGCCTGTACTCGAATTGGTACCTGTTTCCATTACATCTTTATAATAACCTGCAGCTTTGAGGTAATTTCCTTTCCAAAGGTTCAGGTCGCCTAAAAATGAGCGGCGCTGGATAAAAAACTTAAAAACACCATCTTTAACGATATATACATCCATTGGCAAAATGAGCGTTGGACTTGCTGCTGAAGTATTCTGATTTAAATATTCTCTCGGAGTGGCTTCTGTCTCAGCTATTAGACGACTTAACAGATCTTCAAAAGCGAGTTTTGGAAACTTGCTTTCATCCTGCAGGTCGGCAATGGTGGTTAAGGCATCGGTTACATAAGGAACAGTGCCATAATGGATGCCCAATTGCAGGTATAACCAACTGCGCAGAAACAGGATATCAGTATAACGTTGGTAATACTGAGTATTATCCAACAGCTTTTTCTCCCGCATGATGTTGAAGTTCTTCAGGGCATCATTGCAGTTGATAATAACTTCGTAGAAAGGTTTCGGATCGGCATAGGGATTATCGGCTGCAACGGTTTGCGTGCCCAGCTGTTTTAAATAGTTATTGGCATTGGAGGTTACATCCAGCAAATCGCCACGCAGCTCATTCAAGAGCATGTATTTATCGGCAAGCTTCGCAAATTTGCCATAAATGCCCAATACAGCTGCATCGGCATCGTACACATTTCTATAGGTTTGCGAAGCTTCTAAGGCATCTTCGGGTTCAATATCGAATGCCTTTTTACAGGACAAGATGCTGCTCAATACCAGTAGGAACAATAAACAGCTGGTAATGGTGATATATAAATTCTTATTCATCTCAATATTTTTCTTTAAAAGTTACAAGCCGATTCTAACACCCAGGAACATCGATCTAAAGCTGGGTTCTAAACCTATATCTACACCTCTGGCAAATACGCTATTTCCGGCACTAAACTCAGGGTCGTAACCCAGATAATTAGTCACGGTAAATACATTATTGGCGATGGCATAAACGGTTGCCGAACGGATAAAATTGGCTTTTATAGGCACATTGTAGCTTAAGGATACGGTTCTTAGTTTCAGGTATGAACCGTCTTCGATCCAACGGTCGGAAAAGCGGCTATTACGCGATGGATCGGCCCAGGATGCACGCGGCACATCGGTTACCTGTCCACCAACCCGCCAACGGTTTACCGCCGCAAGGCTTTGGTTGTTGTAACCGTTCATGCTTTCTAAAATGGCACGTGTACTATTATAGATTTCGTTGCCATAACTAAAAGTGAAAAGTGCATCTAACGACCAGCGTTTATAGCTTAGTTTATTGCTGTAAGCGCCAACAAAATCTGGATTTGGATTACCGATCACCTGGCGGTCGCGCTCGTCTATAACTTTGTCGCCATTCAGGTCTGCAAATTTCATATCCCCACCCTGAAAAGGAATAAAAGCACCATCGGTTGTTTTATTGCTCAGGCCCGAGGCAATGGCATCAGCATTTGAAGTATATACACCATTACTTTTATAACCGTAGAATAAATTAGCGGCGTCGCCGATTTGCGTGATAATGGTGGCTCCGCTATATTGTGTAAGTAACTGATCGTTACCACCCAACTGGCTAATCTTGTTCCTGTTTAAACTATAGGTTAGTCCCATATCCCATTTCAGATCGGTATGGTTTATCAATCTGCCGTTTATAGAAAGTTCCAACCCCCTATTGGTCATGGTACCGCCATTACTTAGGGCATAGCTGAAACCTGTTGCCGTTAGCAGTGGCTTGTAAATCAGCATATCGCTAATCTTGTTCCTGTAAAGATCTAAGCTGATGTTTAATCTTTCCTTCAAAAAGGAAGCATCCACTCCAACATTTAATTTGGCATTTTGCTCCCATTTTAGGGCAGTATTGCCAATATTTCCCCTAACCAATCCTTGTCTGCCTAAAAAATTCTGCGATACATAGTACGATTTGGCGGTATAATTGCCAATATCGTCATTGCCGGTTAAGCCATAGCTGGCCCGCAGTTTCAGGCTTTCTATAAAGTTGTTATTAGCCATAAAACTTTCTGATGAGATCAGCCAAGAAGCTGCAACAGACGGCATCAAAGCCATTTTCACACCATTAAAATTCAACACATTAGGTATATCTTTGCCAAAACGCGAAGAAGCATCGGCGGCAATATTGAACGAAATGAAGTACTTATTGTATGCTTCGTAATTCACATTAAAATAATTGTTCAACCAGTTCCATTTGCCTAAAGTTCCGCCTACCACACGTAGCGTACTTTGTGCACCGCCCAGGGTTACGAAATCATCACTGGCCGTATTAAAACTAGCACCGTTATCTACTTCAGCACTGCTGTGCTGCAACCTGAAACCTAAGTTTGCACTTAATTTACTTACCTCATTTAAATCCTTGTTGTATGATACCCAGGTATCGGTATTTACAGTAAACAAACGCTGTACACCTGCTGCAGCCTTATTGTAACCAACTGCAGTGGGCAATAAAACCGGGGCAATACCCAACATGGGCGTAAAATAATTTTCGCGTACTTTATCATAAGTAATACCTACAAGTGTATTGGCTTTGAAAGCTTTATTAAATTCATAATTAAAACCAACAGAACCTGAAAAACGGTAACTGCGGTTAAGTGCCTGGATGTTTTTAATCGCTGCGCTGGGGTTGCTTGTACCAAATATATCAGTATCGGCAAGGTTTGGCGATTGAACACCAGTTTCTGACAGCTCAAAAGGAGAAAGAAAAGGTGCTTTAACCAACGCCAGGTATAGTGGGTTGGTGGCATAAGCCTGTCCCTGATCTCTCAGGTTTTGCTCGCTACGGGTAAAAGCGAGGTTTACCTGCGATTTTAATTTAGCCGAAAGATTCAGATTGGCATTAAAACGGGTTTGGTAACGGGTTAAATTGGTACTATCGGTTAAACCATCGTTATTCAGGTAGCCCAGAGATAAAGCATAAGTAGCAATATCGTCACCTCCGGTTACTTTCAGGTAATAGTTCTGACTGATGCCACTACTCATTACCTGATCCTGCCAGCTGGTATTCTGGTGATAATTGTAATAACCTGGATTCGGATTATCGTTCATATAAGGTTCTGCTTTAATCAGCGCATCGGTCATGCCCGGCTTGGTTTTAAGCAGATCAGACAAGAAAATACGGTAATTATCAGCTTCCATTACAGGTAACCGACTTACTGTACCATTGTAGCCCCCATAGGCCGAAAAATCCAATCGCGTGGCCACATCTTTAGCCCGGCCTGTGGTAATCATTAATACACCGTTGGCACCTTTGGTTCCATATATCGATGTGCCATCTTTAATGAGGGTAATATTGTCAATATCTTTAAGGTCGATATTGGCTAATCGGTTATTTTGGTGACCAGCGATAATGGAACTTCCATACGTATTTACATCATAAATTACACCATCAACCACAATTAAGGGTTGGTTAGCTGCATATAAAGAATTATACCCTCGCAGGTAAAGATCGGCTCCAATATCGGGTGTACCTGATCTTCTAAGCGCCTCTAACCCGGCAATTTTTCCCTGCAAATAAGAATCTGGTGTTTCGTTAGTGCGCTCCCAGCTTCCGTTCAGGTTTACCGTGCTAACCGAGTAGGGTGTGCGGTTTTTTAAAGCAGTGCCAAATGGCAATACTGCAGCATCATATACCGAAACGTAACGTTCTTCAAACAAGGCAATTTTGCTGATCGTTTTACGTCCCTTCAATGCTTCTTCTTTAGATTGGTAACCTTGCGCCGAAATCACCAGCACGGCATTGTAATTGGGTACACCGATTTTAAAATTTCCCTTTTCATCTGTAAGCGCAGCAGCATAACCTGTTACCGAAACACTGATACCGGGCAATGGCTTTTTGCTCGATGCACCGATTACCACACCACTCACCTGCGGTCCGGTAGGCCTTTTAAATTTGATTACCGTGGTGCTTACCGAATCTTTTTCCTGAGCCAACAAAGAGTTGTTCAGTGCAAAGAACAATAAACACGGTAAAATTCCTTTGATAACCGTTTTTGTATAGTTGTACATAAATTCTTTTAAGGGCTTAGTTAACTGGTTTTAGTTTGATATAATCTAAAGAAAGGGCGGTTGGTGCGGTACTCGATGCGGCTAAAGATGAAGCCAAAAAAGTATACAGTGTTCCATAAGTATCAGCAGTATAAGTACCTAAATAGACTTCTTTATAGGCATCGCGGTAAGCATCACTACCCTGCGCCAAACCAATTATGGATGGCACAGAACGGTAACCTACAGTTGCCAGCGGGAAAAGTACACTACCAAAACTTCTGCTGGTATTAAAATCTACTTTCATACTGATTGGCGCTACCAGGATATCGTTTATCGCCCTCCAATACACCTCGTACTTTACTGAATGAACGGTCGATTTGTAGCGATAGTAGTAAAGTGGGCTTGGACTTGAGGTAATACTTCCTGTTTGCAGGTCGGTGAAACGTTTACCCTGTGGATCATTTTTGATCCTAGCCAGTGGGTTGGCAGGTACACGTAACGAATCGGGCATTTCACCCTGGATGATAACCGTTGGGATTTTATTCTCCATCAGTTTGTAACCAATGCTATTTACCACATAGGCAATACCATTGCTTAACAAACGGGTTTCCACAATTGCACTTTTATCTAGGTGGATTTTCACTCCGGTAACGGTAGTCATCGAATCGGGTAGTTCATTTAATCCATATACCTTATTTACAACCAAGTCTCTCACTACACTCCACTTGGTTAAGGTATCGGCATAAAGAGCATTGGCATGTTTGTTATAGGCAGCCAGTTTATTTTGCTCAGCGGTAAAAGCCGTATTATTTAAAATGATATACGTCATCAAACTATCTTCGCTGCTGATATTGGAAATGCGTTGAAAATACCTGTTCCTGATTACTTTAAAGGTTGTGCCTTCCTGGTAAACGCCTTTAGTTGTCACCGGATCTTTGTACAGCAAAACACCTTTGCTGGTATCTACCTCTTCCTGCTCCTGGCTTTTGATGAAGTCTTTCTGCAAACTAGCAGTACCAAGGCTTTGCAAAAATTCCCAGGCATTGGCTTTGGGCATTGATGCGGCGTTTATGGTATGCAAAACGCCATTTTTTACGTAAACATCAGCCTGACTAATATTTGCTTCCTCGAAAGTAGTTTTGGTGAAAATGGTATTCTTGCCATTCAGCATCCTGATGACCATAGAAGGTTTTGGCGATGTGGTGAAATAGCTCTGATTGGCAATATAGTTCCCCACCAGGCGCTTTAATGCAGCTGTATCGTTTACTACTGTGGCATCGATACTTTTCAATGCTTCGTTACTGGGTGCCCATACAGTAAAAGATTTAGACGATTTCAGCACAGCATCGTAACCCGTTTTTACCACATAAGAAGTAAAAGTACTCAGGTTGGCATCGTTACTGATCTGCTCAAAAAGGGTCCGGTCTAATCTTTCGATATTGATCTCGGTATGGTCTTTCCATGCATCCTTACAGCCAGCAAAAGCCAAACAGGTACATAGAAATATCAAAACAAAATATCTTGGTTTAAAATCAATCATCATTTTGGTTGGTATATTTTTTTATTTAAGTCATTCCTCAATAAGAGGCGGTGTCATTTACTTTAATTGTTATCAGTTGAACTTGCCCATAATATCAGTCAAGCAATCGAAGTCATTTGTTTACATACCGGGTCGTCATTCCCGCGCAGGCGGGAATCTTAAAGCCTATTGCATTACGATTCCCAATCAAGTTGGGAATGACGATACAAGTTTCATTATGGCCTTAATATTTTAGATCCATCAACATTATATTTCCAGTATTGCTGATCGTCGTTAACCGGAATAATGTGAATCATATCGACATTATTGGTGGCCTGCGAGCCGTTTATGGCTTTTAAACGTAACCAATAACGGCCTGTTTGTGGTAAATCTGCAATGCCCATTAACTTTCCAATCTGTGCGCCTGCCGTACTCGACATATAGGTTTTAAAACCTACAGCTTCTTCTGCATCAGCATCAATCACCGTTACCCCATTTACTACTTTGTTTATTCCCGGGCGTTTTACCGTAAAGTTTAAAATGCGCGAATTGGATAAAGGAGCCCTATCAGTAGTGCCATCCAAACCAATACTCGCCTGAACCTCGGTAGTGGTATTCGATTCGGCCTGGGCATAAATACATACCCAGATTTTATATTTTCCTTTAATCAGCAACGGTGTTCTAAATTCTACCCATTCCGAAGTATTTGAGGTTCCGCCGGTAGCCAAAGGGATAACCAAAATATCTTTGTTGTACGAGTTGGTCGAGGTTCCGGCGCTGCCGTATCTGTAAATCAGCGATTTGGTTGGATCTTTTCCTTCTTCTCTTCCCGAGAATTTAATTTCGGTTAAAGCAGCAGCCTCATCTCCGGTAAAGAAATAATTGTTCTTTTTATAATACTGTGTATTCTTCAACATTTCGGGGAAAGCGCAAACATCAAAATCTACCCTGAATGGTGCGCGTACCTTAATATCGAAATGTGCAGAAGGCTGATGTACTACACCATTGCTGGCCGTAACATCACTTTTATCGCGAAGGAGTGAAAAACCAGGTTCGTAAACACCATTAAAGGTATCATCGTTCATCAATACGGTTTCGCCAGAAAGTTTTGAGGTTAAAACCTCCAAAGGTGCTAAAGTATTGTGCGCACTCGCGGTAATGATATCGGCTAAATATTTGGCATCATATAAAATGTGATAGTTTAAAAAAAGCTGTAAACCATCTGTTGGCTGTGTTACATTTCCCGTAGCCGAATATYTGGCTTTTAAAGCCGCGTAACTGTTAATGCCTGCGGCTGCGAGGGTGGCATTACTTTCGGGAATTACCGTTAAAAATTTCTGCTTTTCGTCTGGATTATTGGCTGGAAGGATGTTCAGTTTATCATACAGACCACTTTCCCTGAGCGCTTCGGTAAAAATCGAATAATCAGGATTTGCAGCAACGGTTTGCGCAACGGTTAAAGTAGCCGGAGTTAATACATGATCAATACTGTGGATCAAACCATTCCCTACTGAAATATTAGGCTGGATTACACTTGCCTGCCTGTTGATACGGATTTTCGTCACCCCTGAAATCAGCTCGGAAGAAGTGGTTAAATATTGGCCGTACATCGTTAAATCGAACAGCTTACCATCGGTAAACCTCGATGTGGGTATGGAATCTTCCAACAGGTGCAAACGGATAAAACTCTTCCAGTCCGCAGCGGAAATATCGGCTACCGCACTTTTCCCTTTAGTTTGCAAATAGGCTTTAATGGCATCGTTAGTCGGTGCAAAAAGTGTGTAAGATCCATAAGCATTCAAAAAAGAAGCCGTTTCGGAGATTTCGAGGATCTTTGACAATTCTGAAAACTGCTCAGGGTGATTTGTTAAATACTGGGTCATATTTACCACATTTGATGTTCCCTGTACTACCGAGTCTTTACGGCAAGCCCAAAGACACATAAATAAACTGCATAATCCCAGCAGCACTATTTTAACATTCTGTTTCATAGCTTTATTTTTTGGTTAGCAATTATTGATAAAATGGATTTTGAACAAGCGCCTTGTTTGTTTGCAACTCATACGAATAGATCGGGAAATAATGACTTCTATGATCGCGGTATTTATTGATTACCGTTTGTTGTTTACTTGGTTGTGCACTGGCCGAAACAATGTCGATCAGTAGTTTTTCGTTTGCATAGTTACCTCTTTTGGCATTGCGCAGAATATCGTACCACCGTTTGCCTTCGAAAGCAAATTCGCGTGCCCGTTCTTCAAATACGTATTGCGAAACATTAGCTGTTAATGCAGGATCGGGTATTTCGATAAATTTATCAGCTACAAAAGTTTGTGCGTTGCGGGCTGCCCTGATTTGACCAACCAATTCAATGGCCTGGGTTCCATTGGCACTGTTGCCAGGTACCAGCCAGGTTAAGGCTTCAGCTTTCATTAATAACACGTCCGAATAACGATAGGCAAACCAGTGGGTGAAGGAAGTAGCTGCCGTTCTAAAATTGGTGAATTTGCAGATGGCAGAATTAGCTTCGAACATCGAGGTACCATTTCCGCGGATATCTTTATTACTCAGGTTAGCCAGATCTGTCCCGAACAATCCACCTTCTGCAATCCAATCTGCTGCCCTAAACTCTCTTCCGGTTATGCCGAACATGGGTGCAAAGGGATTGAGCTTTTGGTTATCAAACTGAAACTCAAAAATCCCTTCTACCGAATTCCCGTTAAGGTATACCGTATTGTAAAAATCGGTCTGCTGCGTGCCATTTGGCAATAATCTGTATTTACCCGATTCGATTACCTTATTGCAGGCATCGATACTTTTTTGGTATTCCTCATTCCATAAATAAGCATCGGCCAATGCGGTGTAAGCAGAGAATTTAGTCATTCTGCCCCGATCTTCGGCCATACTGCCATAGGTTACCTGTCCGTTTTCGCTGCCAAACAATAAATCTTTAATCACCTGCAGGTACACTTCCTGCTGGGTATTTTTGGCAATAGCACCAATCTGCGAATCGTTATAAGTGGGTTCGAGTTTAAGTGGTACTTCGCCAAACGAACGGAGCAGATAGAAATACATTAATCCGCGTAAAGCATGGGCTTCGGCTAAATAACCGTTCAAAGCCGTTTGCGTTAAAGTTTTATCCCTATTGATTACCTCAGGTGCAAATTTGATTACCGTATTGCAATAATTGATGGTTTTGTAAATGGCCTCCCAGTTTACCAGCGTATTGGTGGAGGCGATCTGTGTGCGCATAATATCATATTCATCCCTCAGCAATCCACTCAGTTTCGATTCGTCATCATCGGAAGAGATTTCTAAACCAGGCACCACCATATCGGCGCGGAGCTCGCCCCAGATAAAAAGGTATTTGGCCAAGGGTATATTGCTTCCGCCTAAAAGCGAGGCATAACAGCCCATCACCGCAGCATCAAGCTGTTCTTTGGTTTGCCAGTATTCATCGCGGATTAAACCGTCCTGAGGTTTTAAATCCAACCATTTCTTGCACGATGTTCCAAAAACACTAAGCAGTGTAATGAAAACCAGTAGCGTATATTTAATTTTTCTGTTCATGGTTAATCATTTAGAGTCCAAGGGTTAGGCCCATCGTAAAGGTTTTAGAGGGTGGTGTAAGCGAACCATCAGCTGCATAAGAAAAAGGATTACTGCTCCCTACAGAGGTTACATCAGGATCTTGTCCGGTATATTTCGTCCAGGTATATAAATTTTGTCCGGTTACATAAATGCTGGCACTTTTTACACCGACCCTTTTCAGCATATTCTGGGTAAAGTTGTAACGTACGGTAACCGAGCTTAAACGGATAAAGGAAGCATCTTCTACATAACGGTCGGAGCCTAACCAGTTGTAACCTACACCGTATAAAGCGCGTGGCATATCAGTCACATCACCAGGGTTTCTCCAGCGCCTTAAAACCGCAGTACTCTGGTTGTTAACCCCATACATATTGGTGGTGGTAATTTTAGCGGTGTTTACGATATCGTAACCATAGCGGTAGCTAAAAAATGCCTGTACTTTCAGGTTGCCATTAAAGATTACGCTTGGCCCAAAACCACCGGTAAATTTTGGCACCGAATTGCCGAGATAAACCATATCTTTTTCATCAATGTTTCCGTCGTGGTTAATGTCTTCATACATCGCATCACCCGGTTGGAATACATAATCAACCGTTGGGTAATTGTAACGCATGTAAATGGTCTGGCCGTTTGGCCCAACAATTTCTTTCCCGTTCTGATCTCTGGCAATGGTCGCATCAGCATCTTTATACACCCCTTTGTACTTAAAGCCATAATACGAGCCAAATGGGTTACCGATAATCAGGAAAGATTTATAAGATCCTTGCGCCGGAAGCCCTACAGAGCTTTCTCTTGGATAGAACTCTGAAATGGATTGGATGGAATTGATGTTCCTCGAAATATTGAAATCAAAGTTTACAATCCATTTTTTGGTTTTAACAGGCGTAGTATTGATACCGATTTCCCAACCATTGTTGTTCATGGTACCAATATTCATATCAATGGCATTGTAACCAGTGGTAGCGGCGATCCTCAGGTCATTGTAAAACATATTTTTAGTGGTGTTCTGATAAATCTCCGCGTCGATTTTAACACGACTATCGAGCAGCCATAAATTGAAACCCAGATTCTTACCTACTACGGTTTCCCATTTTAACCTGGAAAGCTCGATGTTAGAAGGATAAACTGCTGCACGACCGGCATATGACCATGAAAACGGCGTATAATTGTTAAAATAAGCATAGTTACTGCCTGGTGCTTTTCCACTTGCGCCATAACTTAAGCGTAAACTTAAATCGTCAATGAACTTGAGGTTTTTCATAAATGGTTCGCCCGAAATTCTCCATCGGGTAGAAATCCCCGGAAAAAGACCAAAACGGTTATCTGGCGAGAACTTGGAATTACCATCTACCCTGCCATTCATGTTGATGATGTAGCGGTCTAAAAATTCATATTGTGCCTGCAACAACACCCCAACGCTTCTGGATTGCGCCTGACTGGAGTTTAAGCCCAAACCAGATCCATTGGTAATGGATGGATTAGATGGGTCTTGAAATTCAGAAGAGGCTGTATTTGCTGTGGCAACTGTATAAGAGGCCGATTTAGTATCGTTGGTTTGAAAAGAAAGCAAACCCTGAAGATTATGCTTTTCGCTTAAATGCGGACGGTAAATCAGGTTAATTTTCGACTGAATGTTGTATGAATCGCCATCAGCATCAGAAGCCCGGTTTACGGTTGGTTCGGTACTTGGTTGCCCGGTGGCAATTTGAGGTAAAAAGGTTTTCGATTTGGTATTGTTGATATCGAACTGAACATCTACCGTCGAAAATAAAACCGGAGAAATATCATATTGAAGATTAAATTTTGGTGTAATACGCTCGCCTATTAAATGGCTTGCACCTTCATTTGCCATGGCCAAAGGATTGTAGGTTGCACTATAACGGCCCTGGATATTGGAAATCGGTGAGAAATAAGCTGAAGTTTTATTTCCATATTCATCATACTCATAATCAGACATATTCGGCATTTTATTAATCGCCGTGCTACGCAAGGATTTATCGTAGTTGAGGTTGTTATCCACATGTGTATAGGTTACATCTGTCCTGAACCTCAGTTTGCTCGATACGATATAATCCAAATTAATCTTAGCCGTAATCCTAGATAAATCGGTTCCCAAAGTAGTTCCGGTTTGACCTAAATAACCAACCGATGCATAATAACGTGCTTTTTCACCACCCCCACTCATCGAAACGTTGTGATCTTGTGTATAACCATTGCGGGTAATCAGTTTTACCCAATCGGTGTTGTTGCTATAGTTGTAGTAATAATAGGCATCAGACGGGTCGTATTGGAAAGCTTTATTCTGTCCGTTGTTGCCTAAAAAGTCGAGTGGCAAACCTGTGGCATTCATTACCGCTTCTGGAATGAGCATAGAGTATTGATCGCCTGTTAAAAAAGGAATGGGATTAGGCTGCTGCGCCATCGAACCCTTAAAATTGTACGATACCACAGGTCTTCCCCTTTCACCACGTTTGGTATTGATCAGGAGTACGCCGTTGGCTGCCCTCGATCCCCAAACTGCTGTAGAGGCTGCATCTTTTAAAACGGTGATATCTTTAATGTCGGATGGTGCAATATTTAAAAGCTGCGCATAACCCTGCTCATCGGCTGTTCCGAAATTAAAATCAGAAGGAATTTCTGTTTCATAAGGCATGCCATCAAGTACAATGAGCGGCTCGGCAGAACCGTTGATGGATGAAGTACCACGGATCCTGATCGACATTCCTGCTCCCGGATCTCCTGAAGTGGTCCCAAAATCTACTCCTGATAAACGTCCGGCCAAAGCCTGATCGATGGAGGTTACCGCCAGTTCTTCCAAAGCTTTCCCGCTAACAGTTGCTGATGCAATAGTAGAGTTACGTTCGGCTATGTTTAAGCCTGTTCCGTTATTCACCATTTTTTTGGCGGTTAACACCACTTCCTGCAAACTGTTCGAACTAGGCTCCAATATTACATTTATGGTTGTGCGGTTACCAATTACACCTGCATTATGGCTGTTATAGCCAATAAATGATACCACCAACTGGTTTTTGGTGTTGGTTACCCTTAGGGCGAAATTCCCATTGATATCGGTACTTACCCCAGTAATGGTTCTTTTATTCTGATCTACCTCAATAACCGAGGCACCTATAATTTCGAGTTTGTCTTTTTTGTCGGTTACTTTTCCACGCACGGTAACGGGCTGCTGTGCACGGAGGGTTCCTGAATATCCCATGATTGTTAAAATCATAACAGATAGACAGAAAATTCTATATAGAAATATTTTCATCTTATATAATCTAGTTTTATCTGTAAGTGTTACTTATTGTAATTGAGATAATTGGAAATGGAATGGATAAGGGTACGGTTAGAGAGCTGGTTACTCGAACTGAAATTTACCTGTGTGGTGCGCCCCGCCCGATCGGTGATGATCAGGTTGCTCGGCTGATTCAAAATGTTCAGCAAAGTATTGTCTCCAGACTCTGTTTGTAATAAGGTTAAATAGTTGTCGGCTTTTTTACCGTCAACTGCAACTGATTCGCCATTAATGATGTGGTAAAGGATAAATTTTCTTACCTGATCTTTTTGGGCTTCAGCGGTTGGTGCTGCTGTAGGTAAAGCGCCGGTAGCTTTTGTTCCAGGTAATAAACCATCTTTAATGGCTTGCGTAATAGCAGCATTATCCGGTACCAGCATGGTATATTTATTATCAATACCTGTATTCATACCTGAGATGGCTTTTGTTGTTGCATTGTAGAGTGAAGAGGTAGAAACAAACCAATAAAAAGACGAAAAGCGTGTAGGATCGCTGGTGGCCAGATTTTGCAGGTGCTGCCCTACATTTTTATCGGTAAAAGCCAATGGCGCATCAACATAATATACAATGCCGTTTATCGAAGTCGCATCAGTTTTTGTAATGTTGATATCGATACCGGTATCAACTGTTCCACTGGTCTGGATTTTTCCATTTCGGTAGCGTACATAATCGCCACTCTGACTTTCAACAATACCTGAACCACCTAAACTGGTTAATTCGCCAGTTGCCGTAAGCAAAACACCTGTTTTAAATAAACGAAAGGCATTATCACGGTAAATCTGGTTGTGCGAATAACTGGCTGTTGGGGAAGTACGATAGCCCCATGCAGTTGTTGTGGTACCGATACTGCCTTCATTGTAGCGGTAACCTGCTGCTGTTACCACCGCATCGGGCATTACCAATAAGGTTTGCCTTACGCCAGGTTGTGTGGTATATATTTTAACGCCTGACCCTCCGTCAGCATAGGCTAATAAAGTAAGATTGGTAGTCGGATCAAGATAAGGTACACCATAAACTGTTCTGAATACATTTGAGCTGTGTGCCTGGTTTACCCCATAAAAAACGGCATTACTCAAAATCTGTTTATCCACGGCATTATCTAAGCTCAGCGTGGTGGTTTCGAGCAGGTAATTTTGACCTTGGGCAAATTTACTTGGCCATAAAGCTGTTGGCCACATGTGCGAATTGATAAAATCGATAACTATGCTTGGTGGAGTACTTTTAAAGAAGGAATTGCCATACTTGGCCAATATTTTTTTCCGGTAAGCCCTAAAAGCCTCGTTGGTTGGCGCCATGATGGTCCAGCTTGATTTTTGAGATTCATTAGCCAGATAACTGTTTACCCCAGGCTGCTGGTAATTCTCATTATTGATAGAATAAGCCAGTAAACCGTTATAGCCTTTTACATATACCGAATCGGAACTGCCTGTAGCTACAAAGTTGCGGTGGGTTTGATATGCATTAGAGACATAAAATTTTAGCGAATCAAGCAGTGCTTTAAACTCGCTGTAATTGGCATTGCTACTGATATATTGGTCGATGCTTTTTAAAGGCAGGGTAACACGGTCTACCTCATGGATCATGCCGTTCTCAGCACTGATATCCATATTTACCACTGCTGCTGCTGCCACGTTAAACCCATTATAGGTAGAACCTGGATAAAATACGTTATAATCGCCAGCACTCATACCTCCTGTGGTCATAAATGCAGTAGTAAAATAAGGGATGTATTTATTGTTGTTATCACCATCTACATAAGCAGAAGTATTTACGCCTCTAACCGATTGTACATTGCGGTTGGTGGCGATAACTTTTGCCCGCACTCCATCACCTTTTTGTTGTACCCAATCGTAATAAGCAGTTTTTCTTTTAAAGGCAAAACCAAGACCCGTTTCGGCCCCGCCTGCCATTTGGTAGTTACTCAACTGATCTTTGCGGTAAGCATTGTATACCAAGGCATACTTTACAATTGAGGTAGCCATCGAATCGCTGATCTCGACAGTACCTTTAATATTCTGATCTTTAAAAAAACGTTCGAAAGCCGCATCATTCGGTGCAAAGAAAGTCCACCAGCCTGTTTTGCTTAAAATATCTTTATAACCCGCTTTGTCAATTACCGCGGTTAAGTGTTTAAAATTGCCCCTTGCTTCAAGCTGTTGGTAAATAGGATCTCCCAAACCTGCTGGGCGCTCATAAAATGCATCAAATTCTTTTTTCTGGCATCCTGATAAAACGGCAAGAAAAAACAGAAAACAACACGAACTTGTAAAAAGTCTGGTCATAGATTATTTGGTTAGTACAGGTTTAAGCAAGCAGTGGCGGAAGAGAAAAATTGAATACAGCAAAGCGGTTGAGAAATAAAATTGCTTTTCATTTCTGCGCTAAACCCAGGACATTATAGATGGCTATCCTTCTAATAAAATTCAATGTAAATCTTTAAGCTATCGGCTTACTTGTTCAGTTATATATTTGGTTATTCAATACAAATCTATCTCAAACCGCTAAAATGAGTTTTCAGAAATTGACGAATTGCTTTCGTTATTTGGTGAAAGTGTGGCTTTGGAGGTTTTTGCCGCTGATTTCACAGATTACCGCGGAGTAAAACAATAATTATTAAATCTGCGGGGTTCTTCTTAATCTGTGGGGGGAAAAATATAAAGCTTGTTACTTTTTGGTTCCCGCTGATTTCGCAGGTTAACACAGAGGAAAGTCAATCATGATTCTTAGGAAATGACCTTAAATCTGTGGGGGGAAATATAAACCTTGCTGCCGTTGGTTCCCGCTGATTTCGCAGATTAATGCAGAGTAAAATCAATCATAATTCTTAGGAAATCACCTTAAATCTGCGGGAGAAAATATAAACCTTGCTTCTTTTTTAGTTGCCGCTGATTTCGTAGACCAACACAGGGGGAAGACAATCTAATCTGCGTATATCACCTTAAATCTGCGGGAAAACCACAACTAATTTCAATTTAGATATGTACCATTGCTTTTAGATAAGCCGATGGCGAAACACTATATTTTTCCTTAAAACAGGTACTGAAATAAGGCAAACTATTAAAACCGGATAGATAACCCGCTTCTGAAACGGTGCACTTGCCCGAATCTAACAGTTGTTTACTTCGTTTAAGGCGCATATCGCGTACAAATTCTACAGGACTCAATGAGGTCAAACTCTTTAGCTTTTTATAGAAAGTTGTTCTTCCCATACCAATTGCCGCCGCAACCTCATCAATGTTAAAATCAGATTGGATCATCCCCTCTTCCACAATTTTGATAATCTCTTTCAAAAAGCTTTCGTCTTTTGAGGTAATTACAATTTCATCGGGCTGAAGGGATACAATACGCTGCTCTTGTCTATTGGAGAGTTGCTCGAAGAGTTTTTTCCTCGACAGGATCAAATTATCAATCGCCGCAGAAAGGAAATCGGTATTAAAAGGTTTGGTTAAATAAATATCTGCGCCATATTTTAAACCTTCAATCCGGCTTTCAATAGAAGATTTAGCGGTGAGTAAAATTACGGGAATGTGGCTGGTAGCAGCATCATTTTTTAACTGATCGAGCATTTGGATGCCATCCATTTTAGGCATCATTACGTCGCTGATAATCAAGTCGGGCAGTATGGCTAATGCCATTTCAAAACCTTCAGCGCCGTCGCCAGCTGTGCTAACACGATAATGATCTTTAAACCTAAGCTCCAGAAAGTTTCGAAGGTCTGGATTATCCTCTACAATTAACAATTGCGGGTGCTGGCCATTGGTATTCGAATTGATTGGTGACACCTGGTTTCCAGCAGGCACGCTTAAACTTAACGGTTCTTCCAGGCTGCTCTTTACCGTAAAGTTCACTTCCGAAGCATCGAAATGGCCATATCCAGATTTTAACTGCAGGGTAAAAATCATGCCGCCACTGCTGTGCTGTTCGGCCCACAGCTTGCCATGGTGACTTAAAGCCAATCCACGGGCTAGTGCCAAACCAATTCCTGTTCCCTTTAAATTGGTATCTGCGGTAATACTTTCTTCGTGATAGATTTCAAATATTTCCTCCAGTTTATCTGTTGAAATACCTTTGCCCTCATCAATAATGTGAATCAGTATGTCGCCGGTTTCTTCTTCTGTTTTAATCTCGATCCAGATTTTTCGATGAGGTGGTGTAAATTTAAATGCGTTGGAGAGCAAATTATAAAGGATAATTTCAATCTTTTCTCCATCTATCCAGGCCAAAACCGGTTGCTGATCGGCAAAAACATCGAATTTAATCTGCTTTTCGTCGGCCATGGCAGAAAAATGACTGGCAACCTCCTTTGATAAAGCCACCAAATCAATTTCAGCAACATTAAGCTGCATCTTTCCGTTCTGCAGTTTTCTAAAATCAAGTAGCTGATTGGTAAACCTGATCATCCGGTTCGCATTTCGGTGGATCACATTTATAAATTCCCTTCCCCTGTCTGATAACTTTTCGTTACGTGATATTTCTTCTAATGGATTTACAATCAGGGTAAGTGGCGTTCTGAGTTCGTGCGAGATATTGGTAAAAAAAGAGAGTTTAACCTCCGTTAATTTCTGTTCTACCAAAACCTTGTTGCGTAACCTGATCATGGTTACAATAATCCGTCTTGCTAAAACAGCAACAACAATAGCCAGCAAAAAATAAACCAGATAGGCAGGCCAGCTTAAATAAAAAGGTGGATGGACAATGATTTCTAACGTTTTTTCGGGCAGGGTTAAAAAAAGATCATCATTTGTAGCCCTCACTTTAAAGGTATAGGTGCCTGGCGGAATGTTGGTATAGGTTGCCCTCCGCAGGTCGTTTACCTGGTGCCAGGTTTTATCGAAACCTTCGAGTTTATAGGCATAGGTTATTTTGTTGGAAGCACGATAATCGAGCACCGTGTAATCAATACTGATTACATTCTGATCGTAGTTGAGCACTAGCGACTTGGTTTCGTTTATGGTAAATTTTAAAGGAGAATCTTTATCTCCGGGATCAATATCCTTATAATACAGTTGAATTTTGGTCAGCGCCATTTTCGCTGAAGTACGCTGATCGGCAATTTTTGAAGGATTGAATCTGATATAACCATCAGTAAGACCAAAATAAAGCTGCCCATTGTTTGCCGTAAAACAGGTAGCTTCAGAAAAACCAACTTTTGGCAATCCGTCGAAAGAATCGTAGTTTTTGAATGTTTTATGTTTTGGGTTAAACCTGGATAAACCGCGTTCGGTAGCAATCCAGATGTTACCTTCTTTATCGCCACTCATGCTTAGCAGCACATCATTCGCCAGTCCATTTTGTATAGTAAAAACCTCAAAGCGTAATAGATCAGGATTTTTCGGATCGGCAATTACTTTGTTTAATCCGCCACCAAAAGTAGCAATCCAGATTCCCCCAGCTTTATCTTTGTAAATATACTGTACGCTATTATTCCCCAAACTGGCATGGTCTCCGCGGATTTTACGGTAAGCTAAAAACCGGTAACCATTGGCAACAGGCCTGTTCGGATCAAAGCGCAACAAACCATTGCTTGTTCCAATCCAGATCCTGCCACTGTTGTCTTCTAATAAATATCGGATAACCTTGGCCCAACCAAATGGATAATGATGAAAAGCATTGTAAAAATTCTTAAAACCTTCTTTGCCATCAATATTGCTCAACAAATTAATACCACCACCCAGCGTGCCTACCAAAATGCGCCCTCTTGAATCTTCAATAACTGAATATACCAGATCGCTGCTCAAACTGTTTACATCTGTTGGGTTATTTCTAAAATTCTTAAGCGTATAAAGATTCCGTTTTTGATCGGTTGGTGTGGCTTTAAACAGGCCATCGCCTTTTGTCCCCAACCAAACATTGCCCTTGCTATCTTCAATAATGCTGTAAACGGTACCAATCGGTTTATTTCCTCTTCCAAAAACATCAACTTCTTTGTCATTCTCATAAACCCGAATCCTGCCATCTTTACTGCAAACCCATAAGCGCCCTTTCTGATCGTGCATCATAGCCCTTACTTCATTTTCTGAACGGTTATTGGGGTCGTTAACCAAACGGTGGTAATTAAATTTATCAATAAGCGAAACCACTTTATTAATCCCACCATCACGTGCGCTCATCCAAAG